>NZ_JBLWEO010000083.1:0-31175 GCF_048287395.1 Candidatus Electronema sp. PJ
CGCCGCCCGGAAAGCCGAATATGGTGTCAACCCCTTCCTCCACCAAACATTGCACTATGGCCTTCGCGCCTTTGATTTTGCTCATAGGTTCTTCCTTAAAGTGGTTGTGAACGCCCGGCTTGCCCGCGCGCAGAGTCAGCTGCTTCATTATTGAAAGGCAGATAGGACTATATAAGCCAGGAAAACCGCTGTCAAGGCGAAATTACAAGACCTCTTGCAAATTTACCAGGATAAAGATTGCTGAAGAAGTGGAGCAGGTTGCAGCACCGCAACGAGCCACAAGGCCTACCTTGGCTCATGTCCGACTGAACATGCCTCGTAGTCGGTCGTATTTGCCTTATGTACGAGCCAACATGGGGCATGTCGGGCCTGATATGAGGCAAGTAAGGCTGTACTTGCCTCATGTACGACCGTATTGGTCATCTATGTTAAGCCTGACCTGCCTCAAGTCAAGGCCAACATGGGGCATGTTGCCGCTGAGGAAATCTCTGCGTGGCGGTCACGCACTGGGAGAACCGTATCTACACAATCTTGGTAATGAAGCTTACGCCCTGTGGCCTAGTGTTTAAGCAATAATAGATAAATCGGCGCAAGAATTCTTGAACCATTTTTTGCATCTTGCAAGACAAAGGCATCAAGATTGACTCCCCAAGAGCCGCCTGTAGCCACTCGTAGCTTAATAGTGTGAGCACCAGCTTTCATTGGCCCTAACTTTATCAGCTCGCTATCCCAAGCAAAGTCATTCCACGTGCCAGTATCTTCCGTTGTAAATGTCCCCTTGAGCGCATTATCGAGATATACTTCAATTACATTGCCAGCCACATCATCGGAGTAACGCACCTTGAACACTGCGTCACTGCTTGTCCAGTCCACATTGATGTTGTAAATCGCTTCATCGCCTTGCCCGTCAGATGTATTGCCTGAGTCTCCACCTAAATGAAGCACCTTTCCAGCAGAGGCATTGCTTTGATATTCCTCTCTTCCTCCAGATTTGCTCTGGTAGGTTTCTGCCTCACGCGGATAGTAGATATCTCCTGTTTTATTAAAAACAGCGGCAAGTGCATTCTTGATATAGGGATTCTTCATGAAAGTGTCCCAAACAAACCGGCTGCGATAGTTCTCAATGGCAATTGCCATCGCCCCAGCGTCAATACCCACAATATCATGCGTATATCCGTAGTTATCTGGGTCGGCCATGCTCAGGTTGTACGCATCGCGGAAGCCCCACAGAGACCAGAGCTTTGGATAGGTGTAATAGTGCTTCAATGCCAGCAAGGCCGGATTGCTTGAACCATACGGGAAATGGGCTATGCTCATGCCGGCAGCGCAGGGAGGTATAGTTCCACGATGAAAGATGGTTTGCGGAGCAGGGGGAATTCGTACTTTTGCGCCATCGGCATCCGCCTCATAGGTGCCGTCAGGCGCAAAACAGGCGGTATGCCCCCAGCTGTTCTCTCCGTAGGTCTCATGCGTTGCGGCATTGTCTATAAAAAACTGCCGGTGCGCTTTGATGCCCTGAACATCATTGTTCCACCAGTTGACCGGCACCTTTGGATGTCTATCAGTCAAACCTCTGTAATCAATCCACATGTGGTCAAAAAGATAGAGATACATTTGCCCGTACTGGTTTTGATACAGGGCATGGTCGCCATACGTGCCCTGCTCTCTTGTCCAAGCATAAAAGACGCTGCTGTCGACCGGAAATGTGGGAGAACCAACAGCCAGCAGATTGACAAGCCTTGCCTCGCTGGTAGTGTAGTCCCAATGTCCAGCAAAGCCGGATTCCGGCTTCCATTCCATCCAAAAATGATTGGTGGCTGCATCCAGCATGTATGTCCAGTCAACCCGTCTGTAAATGGCATCAGCAAGCGTTCGTATCTCCGTTTCCACCGGATCCGCGCCGGTGAAATATTCCTTGCAGGTGAGCACACCAGCTAACAACAGAGCAGAATCTATGGAGGAAAGTTCGGAAATGTTGTTTCTGGTGCCGGTGTCAATATTCAGCATGTGGTAAAAGAAGCCTTTGTAACCGCTGATGTCTGCTGCCCCATCTCCCTGCGGTGTATTCCATAATGTGGTAAGAACCTTTTTAACCTCATCCGCTATCTCGGAACGAGTTTTCCAACCTCTCTCTGCTGCGATGCAATATGTGGTTAAACCAAAGCCTATTGAGGCCGTGCTGCTGACATTGCGGCTGGCCAATCGGTCACGCATTAAACCGGTTGCAGGATGGGCAGTATCCCAGAAGAATCTGAAGACCCGCTTGCTGACCAATTCCAAGAATTCATCATCTGTAGTAAAACTTTCATGGGTGTCAACAAATGAGAGGTCGTCAAGATAAAGCGTCCCGACTTGAGCATCAACATGATCATGCTTGATGACAATTGCCCATTGCTTCATCTTTGTCCAATCGAATCCTTGGTCAGCCGGAAGATGCTGAAGATCAGTTATGACCTTCTCCTTCCAGCTACTGTCAATGCCAGTAATCTCTACCTGAGCTTTGTGTCCAGCTTTATCCACAAACTCTATGTAGCACTTAGACGTAAACGAGGCCACTCCCTTGATCCAGAAGTGAAACTCATCGAACTCACTCATATCAAAAGCTGGATCGTGATCGTCTGGATGATCTGGATCAGGATATTTGTAGGCAAACTGTTCCCAGTATCCGCCGTAAGAACCAGCAGCAGTAACATCGTATTCCAACTTTAGTGAATATCCATCAGCATCGTGCCGTTCCGTACTGTCAAAAGAGGGGGTAATAACAGCTCCTGGCGAATTCCACAACCCTTTGTTGCCGTTAAAATCATTTAACTGTGCATAATTAGGAGCATAAGCTGGACTCATATCAAAGTCGTCCAAAATGTAGCTGACATTTGCAAGGGCAGGCTTGACAGGCAGGCAGAAGACTGTCAATGATACTATTGCTAAACTCCATTTTTTACTTCTTTGCTTGTTGGTTTTCATGATCTCACCTTTTTGTTAGCATTGTTCCCGTGTTAAGAGGTGAAAAGCAGAAAAGCTTCTCCCCTTATTTTTCCTGCTGCTATCAAACGAACCTGCCCGACAAAACTTTACTGCCCGCCTCTCCTTCACCTCCATCCCCTGATTTCTTCCCTCTTGTACGCGGCTGTCGCTTGATTTCACTGGCCCTGGTGCCGCCTGCCATCTCGTATTCATTGCTGTCCCTGCCGTACTTCACCTTCACCCCGGAAAGCATCTGCGAGAACAAATCACGAAGTTCCCTTTCCATCACCTGAAAGTCATCGCCCGCCACATCGGCTTGGGCAAGCAGGCTATTGTAGGTATCTAAGGCAGCCTGAGCCTCGGCAATCTTGGCATCATAGACGGCAAGCATCAGGTTGTTGTCCAAGTCTAAGTTCGGATCAATTGCCCGCAGGTTGTCGGCGCGTTCTTGCGCATTGGCGACAATCTGAGATGATTTGTGACGGTAGGCCATGAGAGTACCTCCTTTGGGAAGTGTTAAAGGAGATTACAGCAGATGATAAGCAATAAAACCTTTACATGGTGTTGTCAAATAAAAAAATCGGCAGCGCAAGAAAATCTGTCTGGTCAGACACCTTGGACATCAGACGGCGGAGCTTTGCTGTTGAACAACTTTCAGCAGTTGATAAAGGCAAGAAAGCCAGCAGAGGCAAACAGGGCTAGGCGATGGACGAGGACAGCTTGACGGATCATTTTTCAGGCTCCTTTTTGCGAAAGGATGTTTCGGCTTGGGGAAAAGGCCGCTGGTGGTGTAGGATGCAAAAAAAGATTACGCTCATTTTCCGCATCGCGTCAATATGAAAATAGAATTCCCCACCTTTCAAGGTAGCCCGCAGCCTTTGGGCGCAACAGTAAGGCCATCCGGCATTAACTTCGCCCTCTTCGCCCGTCATGCGAAAACAGCCTCCTTGGTTCTCGGCCTGAAAGACGACCAAGACGCAGCCAGGTTCGAGATTCCGCTTGATCCCAAGTTACACAAGACCGGCGACATCTGGCATCTCCTTGTCAGCGGCTTGCCGCCGGGTATCCGCTACGGCTGGCGGCTTTCCGGCCCTTATGAGCAGGAAAAATCCGGTCTGGCGTATGACAGCAGACTCATCCTGCTTGATCCGTATGCCAAGGAACTGCGCTCGCCGCGCTGGGGCGAGCCGCGCAGCCGTGCTGGCAGCCAAACCCTCTGCCTGATTCCCGACGAATTCTACAACTGGGAAGGCGACCGGCCTCTCAATATCCCCTTGCAGGACTCAGTGATCTACGAACTGCATGTGCGCGGCTTTACCGTTCATCCTTCATCCAAGTGCAGCTTTCCTGGCACCTTTCTGGGTATCACGGAAAAAATTCCTTACTTGAAAAAACTCGGCATTACTGCGGTGGAATTGATGCCAGTGACGGAATTCGACGAGACTGACTGCACCTTCCGCAATCCAGACAGCGGCGAGCAACTCAAAAACTACTGGGGTTACAATCCGCTCTCCTTTTTCTCCCCTAAGGCGGCCTATTCCAGCGACAGCGGCCATCCCCTGCACGAGTTCCGAGACATGGTTAAGGCCCTGCACCGAGCCGGAATCGAGGTTATCCTCGATATGGTCTTTAATCATACCGCAGAAGGCAGCTGGGACGGGCCAACCACCTCCTTTCGAGGCATTGACAACCCGATTTACTACCTCCTCGACCCCTGGACGCGGGCCTATCTCAATTTCTCCGGCTGCGGCAACACCTGCAACTGCAATCACCCCATTGTCCGCACCTTGATTATGGATGCCCTGCGCTGGTGGGTGATCGAAATGCACGTTGATGGCTTCCGCTTTGACCTGGCCTCCATCTTAGGTCGAGATCAACAAGGACATCTCCTCAGTAACCCGCCGATGGTGGAGATGATCGCCGAAGATCCGGTACTCGCTGACACTAAAATCATTGCTGAAGCCTGGGACGCAGCAGGTTTATATCAAGTCGGGCATTTTTCTGACCATCACCGCTGGGCTGAATGGAACGGCAAGTTCCGGGATGATGTGCGGCGGTTCATGAACGGTACAGCAGGCTTGACTGGTCTTTTAGCCACCCGGATTGCCGGCAGCTCGGATTTGTATCAGCACAATGGCCGCCGCCCCTGCAACTCGATCAACTTCATCACCAGCCATGATGGCTTTACCTTGGCGGATTTGGTCAGCTACAGCGCAAAGCGGAACCGGGCCAATGGCGAAGACAACCGGGATGGCGACAACCACAATCTGAGCTGGAATTCCGGGGTAGAAGGCCCAACGGTTGACCCTGCGATTCAGCAGCTTCGCCTGCGCCGGATAAAAACAATGGCCGTGATTCTCCTGCTCTCGCAGGGCGTACCGATGTTGGTCGCGGGCGATGAATTCGGCAGGACGCAGCAGGGCAACAATAACGCCTGGTGTCAGGACAACGAAATCAGCTGGCTGGATTGGCGGTTGGCAGAAAAGAACAAAGGCCAGCTCCGCTTCTTCCAAAAATTGATCCGCCTGCGCCGTGACCACGCCATTTTCCGGCTGGCTGAGTTCTTTGAGATCAGCAGCCCGGACAAACCACCCTCCTCGCAAGAAATCATCTGGCACGGCCAGCAGCCGGGAAAGCCAGACTGGTCAGCGCAGAGCCGTACCTTGGCCTTTCTCCTCAAGGACATAGTGCCTGATGACGGCCCGGATGCCAATTTTTTCATCATGCTTAATGGCCAAACCGACCAGCCCGCGCTTTTCACCGTGCCGGAAACCGCAACACCTGGCAGGCAGTGCGTGTGGAAGAAGATCATCGACACTGGCCTCGAATCCCCAGAAGATTTCCTTGATCTCAAGCAGGCTCCCAGGATTGCGGTAGGCGCGGTGGTTCGGGTGGCAGCAATGGGCTGCGTAGTTTGCCAAAGTACGGAAGGAAGTCAGCCGAAAAGGAGAAAAAGCGCATGAAGAAGCAAACCCTGCTCATGCTGGGCGACTCGTTGGTGGAATGGGGCGACTGGGCCGTGTTGTTGCCAGAGCTTGAGGTAATCAACCGGGGCAAGGCCGGGGAACTCACGGAAGAGCTGTCTGCCCGCCTATTTCTTGAGCTTGACAAGGTAGCAGAGCCAGACTTGATCCTGATCATGTCTGGCACCAACAATCTCCTCAACGGCAGCCCGTATTTCACCTCCATCTTCCAGACTTTACTGCCCAGGCTAGTCCTGCTGTGCCAAAACAGCACAATCATCGTCAACTCCATCCTGCCAATGCGCCTTCAAGGGCTGGCCCAAGACAGCATCGCGGCGGCCAATCAGGAATTACGGGCAACTGCCAGGCAAAGCAACTGCCATTTTCTTGATGTGACTGGGCCGTTTAACGAAAGCTGCCTGCCTATCACTCGACCTGGCTTTCTCAACGATGGAGTGCATCTTTCCACGCTTGGTTATCAGATTTGGGCTAAAGAAATCAGCCGGTTTTGTCTTGAATTGCCTTGTCCGGCAGCTTGATTTGCCAGCCGTTGCTCAAGAATTATACTCGGTCGGCAAGGAGTCTTGCTTGTCCGCCAAGGAGTTCTGCCGACTTGCAGAGGATTTTTGCCGAGTAAGAAAGGAGTTGGAGTTGGCAAGAAATGAGTCTTGCCGACTAAGAAAGGAGTTGGAGTAAGCCGGAAAGGAGTCTTGCCGAGTAGGAAAGGAGTTATACTCGGCAGCAAAGGAGTCGTACCGACTTACAAAGGAGTTGTAGTAAGCCAGAAAGGAGTTCGGCTTGGTTATAAAGGAGTTTGGCCAAGCAAAACTCCTTTGGTAGTCGGCCAAACTCCTTGGCAACCGAGTAAAAATGGTGCGTTTTGCCAGAGCAAAGCGTTGCATCTTGGCCACGGCGGTTATTCCCATTCTTCATCAATTTCTCATTTCCTCGTAACACAGTTCTAACACCCACCAATTAAATAATCAGGCAGGAGAAAGGCTGCATCAGTTCCCAACGCGGTAAGGCAACCAGTGTACGCTCCGGCACTGTATCGCGTCCGGGGACTGCCCTTTGTTTCGGCTACGCTGACAGTTGCGGCTGTCATTCTTTTAAATTAATGGGAAGGAGAGAAGAGAGATGAGGAAGAAACTCAATGGCAAGGGCGTGGCCGCCTTGGCTGCTGGCTCGATGTTGCTTGGCACATCGACAGGGGCTTTTGCCCTGGAGATCAAATCTGGTAACGACAAAGTTGAACTCCAGCTGAAAGGCCATATCGCACGGGCGGTGCTAGTCGCAGATGATGGCCAGGAGAACAAGTTCTTGCATGTGGACAACAGCAACTCGGAGAGCCGGATCACTCTTGATGGCAAAGTAAAGGCCGATGACCTGACTATCGGCAGCACTTTTGAGCTGCAATGGCAGGCGAATCCGTCGGATAAGGTGTCGATGGAGGAGGAGAGCATCTCTGGTGAGTTTAAAGAACGAATCATGGAGGTGTATCTTGATTCCAAGGAGCTGGGCAAGTTCTCTTTGGGCCGGGGTGATATGTCTTCTGATGACAGCACCGAGGTTGATCTGTCTGGCACGGACTTAGCAGGCAACTCTGGCGTGGCGGATGTGGGTGGCGGCTTCAAGTTTAACGATCCCAACGTGTCAATGCCGACCACAGATGAGAACGGTGAAGTGGTGGATAAGCGTCTGGCCGTAAGCAATGTGTTCGATAACATGGACGGCTTGAGCCGGAGAAACCGAGTGCGCTATGATACCCGGAAATTCGCCGGCTTTGGCTTGGGCATCGCAGCTGGCGAGAAGGAGATGTTTGATGCGACGCTGGTGTATTCCGGTGAGTTGGCTGGCACCAAGCTTGAAGGCGCACTGGCCTGGTCTAATCCGGGCAGCGACAAGGACTATAGCCAGATCAACGGCTCGGCTTCACTGCTTTTCCCCTTTGGTCTGAATGTCACAGCTGCTTTTGGCAGTCGCGATCTGGATGAGATGCCTGCTGGTGACGATGAGCCGGTCTTCATGTACGGCAAGATCGGTTACAAGTGCGATAAGCTCCTGTCTATCGGCTCTACGGCCATCTCTCTGGATTACGGCGTGTACGAAAACGTCAAGCATCAAGACAAAGGTGAAGAGGGCACGGCTTACGGTCTTCAGCTGGTGCAGAAAATCTCTGACTGGAACACCGAACTCTATGCGGCTTGGCGGAATTACGAGCTGGAAGACCATACTGGCGCGAACTACGAGGATATCTCTCTGCTCATGGCCGGTGTGCGGCTTAAATTCTAACCTGATTTAACCAGCAGACAGCGGATGTTCCCTCGGACATCCGCCTTCTTTCCTCTGCTGCCCAAAGGATCCCTTCGCTTTTTTCTGGAAAAATAGCAGGGGCAAGGGTATGATAGGTGCGGGCAGTCTCATCACATTAATTTTTAGAAGGAGAGGAAAGATGAAGAAACAACTGCCGTCAGCAAGCTCAATTAGCTTAGTTGCCGGGGCAATGCTTTTCGCTGCTGCGACTGGGGCTTCGGCTTTAGAGATAAAATCCGGCAATGACAAAGTCGATCTGCAACTCAAGGGTCATGTCAACCGAGCAGTCATGTATGCGGATGATGGCAACGAGAGTAACGTGTTCCATGTTGACAATACCAATTCCGAGACCAGGGTCGGACTGTACGGAAAACTGGCCGCCACCGAATACCTGACCATCGGCAGCAACTTCGAGCTACAATGGCAGGCCAATCCGTCTGATAAAGTGTCAATGGAAGAGGAGAGCATTTCTGGCGACTTCAAAGAGCGGCTGGCTGAGGTTTATTTTGACTGCAAGAAGGGCGGCAAGCTTTGGTTAGGTCGCGGCAAAATGACCAGCGACGACAGTTCTGAAGTTGACCTTTCTGGCACTGATCTAGCGGGCAACTCCGGCGTGACCGATGTCGGCGGCGGTTTTAAGTTTTACAACGCAGCAGCAGCTCCGGCTCCGGAAGATAGCGAGGAAAGCACAGGTTTTACGGTTAAGGATGTCTTCAATTCCATGGACGGCACCCGATACAACCGGGTTCGCTATGATACACCCAAATTTGCAGGTTTCAGCCTCGGCGCAGCAGCAGGCGAACAAGATTTGGTTGATGCCATCTTGAGGTATTCAGGTGAATTCGCTGAGACAAAGCTGGAAGGTGCTCTTTCCTGGTCCAATCCTGGCGACAACGGCGATTACAGCCAGATCAACGGCTCTGCCTCTGTGCTGTTCAATTCCGGCCTGAACCTGACCGCTGCTGGCGGTACCCGTGACATGAACAATATGCCTGTAGGCGGTGACGAGCCAATTTTCATGTACGGCAAGATCGGCTACATTTGCGACAAAATGTTCGCGATCGGCAGCACAGCGGTTTCTGTTGATTACGGCATCTTTGAGAATGCTAAGAAGCAGAACATCGGCCAGGAAGGCACAGCCACGGGCGTACAGTTCGTGCAAAACCTGTCTGACTGGAGCACCGAACTATTTGCGGCATACCGAGGTTATGCGTTGGAAGACACGACCGGCGCGGATTACGAAGATATCACCATTGTAATGGGTGGTGCTCGCTTCAAGTTCTAAGTAAGACTTCTCAATAAGTGTTGGGGCAACTCTCTGTGGTTGCCCCGGCAATGTATGCACGATGTCGCCTGGCATTGTGTCGTGGTTCAAGCCCCTGCGCAAGGGGCTTTTCTGTATGCGGATGATAAAGCAGTCTGCACCTTTCCTGTCGCACACACTATGGCCAAAGAAAAAATCCTGCTGGTTGAAGACGCAGAGGACATCCTGGAGTTAGTCCGCTACCATCTGGCCAAAGAAGGCTATCAGGTAAGCTGCGCCCGATCTGGGGAAGAGGCGTTGAATGCTGTCCGACAGACTTCCTTTGACCTGATCCTGCTTGATCTGATGCTGCCGGGTTTAGATGGGCTTGAGGTCTGCCGACGACTACGGCGGGACGCGGCAATGGCGCATGTACCTGTCATCATGCTTACTGCGAAAAGCGAGGAGACGGATATGGTGGTCGGCCTCGAATTAGGGGCGGATGATTACGTGACCAAACCCTTCAGTCCGCGTGTGTTGACAGCCCGCATCCGGGCTGCGTTGCGCCGCGCGCAGCAAAAGGACGACGGCGAACAGGCTGATATCCTCAGCATCGGGGCGTTGCAGATCGACCGCTCCCGTTATGAGGTCTGCGTTAAGGGCGAACTCGTGCGCCTGACCGCCACGGAGTTTGGCATTTTGCTCTGTTTGACCAAACGGCCAGGCTGGGTCTTTAGCCGCTACCAGATTGTTGAGGCAGTCCGGGGCGAGGACTACAGCGTCACCGACCGGGCCGTGGATGTCCAGATTGTGGGGTTGCGGAAAAAGCTCGGGGAGCTGGGGCATTACATCGAAACCGTGCGCGGTGTGGGATATCGCTTCCAGGCGCAGGCCGAGGCATGAGAAAGCTGCTCTGGAACCTGTGCAGCTCCTACCTGCTCCTGGTGCTCCTTGCCCTGAGCGCAAGTTTCTTTTCTGCGTCCTTCCTCCTCAAACCTTTTCATAACGAACAAGCGCAGCAGCAGCTCGCAGCCCAGGCCCGACTCTTCCGCAGCCAGCTTATCCAGGAAGCAACTTTACGCCAGGCCGAAAGCAAGATTGGGAAGCTCTGTGCTGCCTTCCAGGCGGAGTTAGGCACCCGCATCACGGTGGTGCTGGCCTCAGGCAAGGTCATTGGCGACTCAGAAGAACAGCCAGCGACGATGGACAATCATGCTGACCGGCCAGAAATCAAGGCCGCGCTCGCAGATGAAATCGGCGTTTCTCTGCGCCGCAGCTACACCTTAGCCAAAGAGATGCTGTATGTTGCTGTTCCGGTCAAAAGGGCAGGAGCAATCTGGGCGGTGGTGCGGGCAGCGGTGCCAGCCCAGGACGTGCAGCAGCAGCGTCAAGCGGTTCTGGGCAAGATTGCCCTGGCTGCGCTGCCAGCTTTGCTGCTAGCGGCAGCAGGCGGCTTGCTCCTGTCGTGGCGCATCAGTAGGCCGCTGGAAGAAATCGAGCAGGGCGTGCTGCGCTTCACTCAAGGCAGCTGGCAGCATCGTATTCGTATTGCTGGGCCGCTGGAAATCACCAGTCTGGCTGCGTCCTGCAACCGGATGGCAGCCCAGCTTGACGAGCAAACCACGGTACTCAAGAAGCAGCTGGACTTGCTCGAATCGACTTTCCGCAGCATGGCCGAGGCAGTCGTAGTGACTGACCAAGAGGGCCGCATTCTCCGCTGTAATCAGGCCGCAGGCAGGCTGTTTGGCTTTGAGATCAACCGGGTTGCCGACCGCGACATCCAGGAAATCATCCGTCATGCCGATGTGCAGCAGTTCCTCGCTAGGACGCTGAAAAAAGGCAGGCCGACCGAAGAGGTCATTGCCGTCAATACAGGCCAGGAAAAGATTCTCAGTGCGCATGGCACCCTGCTCCGCAGCGAAACCGGCCAGATCGCAGGGGCACTGCTGGTTTTTCATGATATCACCCGCCTCAAACGGCTGGAAACCATGCGCCGTGACTTTGCGGCCAATGTCTCGCATGAGCTGAAAACCCCAATCACCGCGATTAAAGGCTTTGTCGAGATCCTGCGCGATGGTGCTTTGCATGAACCGGAGAACGCTGACCGTTTTCTGGAGATTGTGAGCCGGAATGTCCAGCGACTGCACGCCATCATCGAAGATTTACTCGCTCTGGCCCGCTTAGAACAGGAAGAGGAGCAGGGACAAATCCACCTGAACTGGCAGGCCATCAAGCCGGTACTGGAAAACGCCGCTGCGGTCTGTGCGCCAGCCGCGCAGGCGAAAAGTATCCAGCTTGAACTGCGCTGCGCCGAGGCCATCAAGGCGCAGATCAACAGTGCGCTGCTGGAGCAGGCCGTGGTCAACCTAGTGGATAATGCAGTGAAATATAGCCACGAGCGCAGTGCGGTTATCTTGCAGGCAGAACAACGGGTGCAGAACGGCGAAGTGGTGCTTGCGGTGCAGGATACGGGCTGTGGGATCAGTCGGGAGCATCACGCCCGCCTTTTTGAACGCTTTTACCGGGTGGATAAGGCCCGCAGCTGCAAGCTGGGCGGCACTGGCTTGGGTCTGGCGATTGCCAAACATATCGTACAGGCCCATCACGGCACAATTACCGTGGAAAGCGCACTAGGCAAGGGGAGTATTTTCTCGATCAGGCTGCCAGGTTGAGCAAGCAGCAAGGGGAACAGGGTGTGCAGGTGAGCAAAAGCCCTCTGCAACGGGGAAAAATGGCCGTGCATCAGTGAAAAATCGTTCTGTAACGTGGAGAAATGACTGTGTAGCGGTGAAAAATCACCCTGCACCGGTGAAAAATGATCGTGCAGTGGGTAAAAACGACAGTGCAGCAGGGAAAAACCATTCTGCAGCGGGGAAAAACGACTGTGCAGCACTGCACCACCATTTTTCCCCGTGTATTTATCAGAAAACGGAAGGCCGCTGCCTCTCCTTCCGCCTGAATAAGCAGCTGCCTCCTTAGAAGCGGAAGCGCAACCCGCCACCGATGCGGCCATATTTGTCCATATCGTCCAGCTCATCGGTGCCAACTCTGCCTTCCACGAAAATAGCCGCGCTGGTCGAGGCCGGAGCACCAAAGATGCGCAGACCAATCTCGGCGATGTAGTCTGCTTGGCTGTCCTCGCTCGGCACTTCGTCTTCGCCATTGGTCATCCAGGAACCAACACCCAAGCCAAGGAAGAAGGGCGACCACGTTGCGCCGTGCGCTGAGGTGCATTGGTAGAAGTTATACTGCACCATGAGATCGAGCAGGAACGCATCGGCTCCAGCATCGCCACTGATCTTGGCTGCCCCGCCTGCTAAAGCCAAGAAGGAGAAGTGCGGATTAATAACATACTCCACGCCTAATCTACCTAGCCCGTAATCTGCTTCTTCTGGTTGCCGGAGATATCCTACGTCCGCAATGAAATGGAACGGCGACTCGCAGCACTGAGCCGCTGCACCCTGCACTTCTTTCACCACTTGCTTGACCACGGTTCGCGTCGGCCCAGGCACAGTGACTCGCTTCACGACGGTTCTGGTTGGGCCAGGCACATGGATAACCCGTTCCGGGCCAGGAACTTCCTTGACCACCTCTTTCACTACTTCTTTGACTACTGGTTTGTCCACGTATTTGATCACTTCCTTGGGCACGTAAACCGTCGGGCCAGTTACTTGTACTGGGCGATCAACATATTTGATGACTTCTTTCGGAACATAAACCGTTGGCCCAGGCACCGGAACCTGCCGAACCACTTCTCTCACCACCGGGCGGTCAACATAAACCGTCGGGCCAGGAACGGGAACCTGCACCTGCTTGATCACCTCTTGCGGGACATAGACGGTTGGGCCAGGCACCGGCACTTCCTTAATCACTTGCTGAATGACCGGGGCCTGCTGCTGCACTATTTGCACTGGCATCGGCGCAGGGACAGACTCCTTCAGGGCCAGATTGCCGCATTGCAGAGGTACGGCAAAGGTATAACGCTGGCCGTCCTTGTCAATCATAAACTCAAATACTGACAGCGGCGCATTGCCGCCCCAGGTCACATCCCGCGCTACCTTAACCCGGCCCTTGCCGTAGCGACGGAAGAGCATCCAGTCAATCTGCTGGCCTGGTAAGTAATCAACAATGGCGATCTGGGTCTGCGGATACTGGGCAATGTGGGCCTGCACCAGGGGGAAGAGGTCTGCATTGCCTGCTGCTGACATGCCCGCCTGGATATCGCCGCTCATATCCTGCATCATGGCCCGCAGATCCTCCACGGTTGATAGAGGTCGGGAAACCGGATGCGTACCCACTGTCCTGAGAATACTTGCAGCCTGCACTTGGACTGCGCCTGTGGACGCAGTCAATGCGGCCAGCACTGCTACGGACACCAACATCTTTTTGCTCTTGTTCATCGCCTTCTTCCTCCTACATCTTTGTTGCATGTAATGAGCAGGCCTATTCCTGCTCAGAAATTGTCTGCCAATATGCTGGGTCAGCTGGGAATTCTTCCCGGCCAATCAAGGCCGCACCTACCGCGTTGCCCACTTCGTAATGCTCCGGGAAGCTGACGCTGGTGCGTAGCCGTTCTGCAACCGCAGGCAGGAAGCAGCGCGAGGCCGCACCAATGCCAATGATCGGGATCTTCACCGCCACGCTCAGGGAAAAGAGCGGGTTGTCCTTGCTGCTGAGAAAAGGGGCGGCCTCGCTGGCTGGCCAGACTTTGCGGGCCAGATAATCAAGGATGATGGTTTCAATAACTTGCTCGGTGGCTGCCACCACCCGCAGGCAGAGGCTTTCCACATCCATCTTCAGGGCCGCAGCCAAAGCAACAGCCCCGCGCTCGGCCTGCTCACGGTTGCCGATCTTCAGCTTGCCTAGGACATGCAGGGCATCAGTCGGCGTAAAGCCAATCATCCTGATCTGCTGGCGGTAGGTGAGTCGCTCCAACCATTTCTCTAACAGCACCCCAGACATGCCAATCTGCAGCGCCAAGGTCTCTGGGTTGGCTGCGCCATATTCGAGCAAACTGCGCAGGATTTCATCGTGCGAGGCTGCTGCTTCATCCAGCCCCTCTACCGGCATAACCAAGGCATTGCGCAGACCACAGCCCAACCAGTCTGCCGGATCTGGCAAACCAGTGGTCATAGACAGCGGCTGTACCCTCGTCTGCGCCAGACGAATGCTCGGGCTATGTTCTAGCGAGCAGATAACATGGGAATCACCGCCCCCGCCTGCGGTGTACATGTCAATGGCCTCGATGTGGGTCTGCCACTGGCCGATCCGACAGCCTTCGTTGCTCAAGACCGGCCAACCGTTGCGGATCATACAGACATCAGTGGTTGTGCCGCCGACATCAACCACCAAGGCGGTCTGCTCGCCAGCGGTGCAACCGAAGCGGGCTGTAGCTGCCGGGCCACTGGCCACGGTAATTGCGGCTCGCTGCACGGCTTCGTCTAAGTTTGCGCCCCTACCGTTACCGCAGATGATCGTCACCGGGCAGTTTAGTCCGGCCCGGAGCATAGAAATCTGCACCGAGGAAAGAAAACCCACCATCAGCGGCATCAGGCGGGCGTGCAGGCAGGCCGTGGCTGCCCTGGCGTGCATTCCCGGACTACCGCTCACCTGATGCGAGCAGAAGACTGGCTTGGGATCGAGAATGCCAATGGCCTCTTCTGCCACCAACTCGTGGGTTGGGTTCTTGATCGACATGGCACTACAGATCGCATAGCTATCTACCTCGCCGCGCAGGGCACGCACGGAATCCACCAGCCCTTCCAGATCAAGCGGCTCTTCTTCTTCGCCAGTGATCTTATGGCCGCCCTTCATGAACACGCTGGCAGTCACTGGCAACTTGAAGTGGCGGACATGGCCAAAGACCAGCAAGGCAACCCGTGCGCCTCGTCCCTCAACCACTGCGTTGGTAGCCAAGGTAGTAGAGACAGACAAACGGTTAACAGCCTCTGGTGGGATGCCAAAGGACAGGAGCCGCTCCAACACCTTGCCCACGCCAATGCCGAGATCGTGATGCGTGGTCGGCTCCTTGACCGAATGTGCCACCTGAAGGGTGGAATTGCTGATCAGAACGCCGTCGGTGCAGGTGCCGCCGGTGTCAATGCCGATGCAATAGCTGTCCATGTCTATCGTGTCCGTCCTGTCTCGAGTCCCGCTGAAAAGTATTCGGAAATCATGTGCCTTGCTGAAGACTACCTGAAGAAGAGACATTGTAAACCGGTAGCTGCCGATTGTCCAGTACCGACTGAGTAAGTAACAGATGACTTGGCGTAGAGTAGGGCGAAGTTTCATCAGAATGCGTTTGCATGGTAGGCGGAGAAGGAGTAACTTGCAGTGGATAAACTGCGCGGTGCTCACGCACAGCTCAGTTGCCAGTAACCTTCACCTTTTTCTATGCAAATGACCGACCGAGCCAAAACCGTTGCTGATGCCTACCGGGCCTGCAACCCGGAAAAGCCTCTGTCTGCTGAGGATGATCGCTATGTTGATCTCTCGGAAAGCCGGGGCGTGGAGCATATTGCTGAACTCATCACCTGGAGAATCCAGAACAGCGAACCTGCCGTGCAAATCAAACAGCTTTTCACTGGCCATCGCGGTTCTGGCTAGACCACTGAGCTGTTTCGTTTGCAAAAGGAACTGGAGAACAACAAGTTCTGCACAGTGTATATGGACGTGGAAGAGCTGCTTGATCTGGGTTCGCTCAATTATCTTGACGTGCTGGTAGCTATCGCCCGCCAACTTCAGGAAGAGCTGGCCAAAAGAGACCTGCCGCTGCCAGATGTGCTCCTGAATAACATCGCGAGCTGGTTTGACGAGTGTATTGTTGAAGAGACAAAGAGCACGGAAAAGCAAGGCTGCGTTGGAACTGAGGCGAAAGCAGGCAGCAAAATCCCCTTTTTCGCCGAACTGTTTGCCAGCGTCACCGCCAACATTAAGACTGGCAGCACCCAGCGGGAGACGATCAGGAAAAAACTGAGCCGGGAACTCAGTGTGTTTATGGACAAGCTCAACCTGCTGATCAGTACGGCCCGCGAAAAGGTGCGCAAAAAAGGCTTTGCTGATCTTGTCCTGATTGTGGACGGCATGGAGAAGATGCACTACGAGCTGAATTCAGAAGGTCAGTCCAACTACAACGTGCTTTTCATTCACAACGCCGAGCGGCTGCGGGCACCGGAATGCCACATCATTTACACCGTGCCGGTTTCGCTCGCCTATCAGCAAAATCTCAAGGCGTATTTTGATGACATTATCGTCCTACCGATGGTCAAGACGGATAAGCCAGGCATCAAGAAGCTGATTGAGGTTGTCGAACGGCGAGTGGATACCAGTTTGGTCTTCGGCGGGCCTAAACTGCTGACCAAGCTGGCGCAGACCAGTGGCGGCGTGGTGCGCGACCTGATGCACTTGATACGGATGTCGATGGAGACCAAAGCCGAGCAGATTGGCGCGGCTGATGTGGATCGCGCTATCTCTAATCTGCGTAAAATCTATGATCGCCTGATTCGCGAAAACGATATCGAGCACTTCCAGCGGATTCAGCGCACTCGCCGCATCCAAGGCGGCGATGAAAAGGCGGGCCGCCTGCTTGACCAACGCTTAGTACTGGAGTATCAGAACGGCGATCTTTGGGCAGATATCCACCCAATCGTTCGCCAAATCCCCTGGGTCAAAGCTGCGCTGGCTGACCATGCAGCCTGAAAGCACCGAATCCGTTATCAGCCGGATATGCCGCGCTCTGAGCTGGGCAGACGGCTTTGCCCTCTTCTTTGTCCTCGTCAATCTGCCAACAGCGCGGAAGGCCCTGGCCCGCCAAGTGATCACCCAGTTTGCGCGGCCCGTTGTTGAGCTGACTGTACCGCAGCAGGGCTTTGGCGGCACGACCTTAGACGGCTGGCTACTGCCTCAGTTGTCAGGCACAGACGAAACCAGCCCGGTTTTCCTGCATGGCTTGGACCAGCTCCTGCCTAGCGGGCAAAAGCAGCTGCGGCATTTCCTCCAGCAGCTCAATTGGCGGCGTTCTGCGCTGGCTGCGATCAAGCGGCCTTTGGTGCTTTGGCTGCCGCGCCACGCTTTGGACAGCCTGGCCGAGTATGCGCCGGACTTTTACGACTGGTACAGCAATGTTTATGAGTTTGCCTCGCCGGATGAGGAAGCAGTGCAGCTGGGCAATGGCTTTAGGGCGGAATTCAACACCGAGGTGCATCCAGCCTTACGCCAAAGCAAGGCAGAAAAGGAGCAATGGCTGCACACCTTGACCGTGCTCCTGGATGAACACCCGGAACGCAACGCCTACCGGGCCAAGTTGCTTTATGATACAGGCCAACTGCATTATGCTCTGGGCAATTTGGATGATGCCTTTGCCTTGTACAAGCAATCACTCGACATCTACAGAGAACTTGGCAACAAGCAGGGGGAAGGAGCACGTCTCAACAACATCTCTCAGATTTACCATACCCGGGGTGACTACGAAACCGCGCTCGAATATCTCCAGCAGGCACTCGCAATTCAGCAGGAGATTGGCGATAAGCAGGGGGAAGGAGAAAGCTTCAACAACATCTCCCAAATTTACAAAGCCCGGGGCGAATACGAAACCGCGCTTAACTATCTTGAACAGTCGCTCAACATCCGCAGAGAACTTGGCGACAAGCAGAGAGAAGGAGTAATTCTCAACAATATTTCCGGGATTTACTATGCCCTTGGCGACGACGAAACCGCACTTAACTATCTTAAACAGTCGCTCGAGATCAGCAAAGTACTCGGCGACAAGCAGGGAGAAGGAGTAATCTTCAACAACATTTCCCAGATTTACTATGCCAGTGGCGACGACGAAACAGCACTTAATTATCTTAAACAGTCGCTCGAGATCAGCAAATTACTCGGTGACAAGCAAGGAGAAGGAGTAATCCTTAACAACATCTCGTTGATTTATAAGGCCCATGGCGACTACGAAACCGCGCTCGACTTTCTCCAGCAATCACTTGTAATTCGTCAGGAGACTGGCAACAAGGCAGGGCTTTGTACCACCCTATTCAACATCGGCCATCTTCACAGAAACAAAGGAGAAGAGGAAAAAGCCCGGCAAATGTGGGTGCAAGCCTATCTGCTGGCCAAAGAAATCGGCTACGCTGACGTATTGCATAATTTGGAGCAATTAGCCAAAAAACTTGGCTGGGAAGGCGGCTTACAGGCTTGGCAAACACTGGCAAAGAAGTTCAACCTGGGCAAGACCAAGCCAGATTGATTCGAGTCTGGCCTCTGCGCACTCCTTTGCCAGCTGCTTGCTCTGCTTGGTAAGTCGCTCGCCAAGGAGTTTGGCTCGGCAGAACTCCTTTCCTACTCGGCCAAACTCCTTTGTTGCCTAGCCGCATTCCTTTTCTGCCGACTCCAACTCCTTTCTTGCCGACTTGCACTCCTTTCCGGCCAAACAGCAAAGGAGTGCGGCCAAGCAAAACTCCTTTGTTGCCTAGCCGAACTCCTTTGCGGCTTGGCAAAACTCCTCTTCTGCCGAGTACAACTCCTTGCTTACCGACTTGCAAAGCAGGGGAAACAGGTGGCAATGGCTGGGAAATCCAGCGAAATCCTACAACAGCCCGTTCACTATCGCCTTGGCCTCGTCCTGAATCCGGGCCAAGTGCGCCGCATCAATGAAACTCTCGGCGTAAATTTTGTAGATGTCCTCGGTGCCGGAAGGCCGCAGGGCGCACCAGCCGTTGGCCGCGACAATCTTCAGCCCACCGATGGCTGCGCCGTTGCCCGGTGCTTTGGTGAGAATGGCAACGATGGGTTCTCCGGCCAAGGTTTTCACCGGCACGTCCTCCGGCTGCAATTTCTTCAGCACCGCCTTCTGCACGGGCGTGGCGGGCGCGTCAATGCGAGCATAAACCGGCGCACCAAACTGCTGCGTCAGATCTTGATAGTATTCGCCCGGATCGCGTCCGGTTCGCGCCGTGATTTCAGCCGCCAGCAGGTTGAGGATGATGCCGTCCTTGTCCGTGCTCCAGACCGTGCCGTCCTTGCGCAGGAAGCTCGCGCCCGCGCTTTCCTCGCCGCCAAAAAAAACTTTGCCCTTGAGCAGGCCGTCCACGAACCATTTGAAACCGACCGGCACTTCAACCACTTTGCGGCCCAGCGCGGCGGCGGCGCGATCAATGATTGAGCTGCTGACTAAGGTTTTACCTATACCCAAATCAGCTCGCCACTGCGGACGATGCTGGGCTAAGTAGGAAATAGCGACGCTCAGGTAGTGATTTGGGTTCATCAGGCCCATGCTCTTGGTGACAATGCCGTGGCGGTCAAAGTCGGTGTCGTTGCCAAAGGCGATATCAAAGTCCGCCTTCATCGCCACCAGCCCGGCCATCGCGTAGGGCGAGGAGCAGTCCATGCGGATTTTGCCATCCTTATCGCAGTGCATGAAGGAGAAGGTGGAATCGAGCGTGTCGTGGAAAATCTCCATGTTCAAGCCGTATTGCGCCTTAATCGCCTGCCAGTAGGCCATGCCTGCGCCGCCCATTGCGTCCGCGCCAATGCGGATGCCGGACTTGGCAATGGCCTCCATGTCAATCACTTGGGTCAAATCCTTGACATAAGGCAGCACGTAATCGTACAAACGCAGTGTCTCCACCTTGAGCGCGTCCGCCAGCGGCAGTATTTTTACTCCAGCTAAATTGTCTTCAAGCAGCTGGTTAGCGCGGGCCTCGATAACGCTGGTCACATCGGTATCTGCTGGGCCACCATGCGGCGGATTGTACTTGAACCCGCCGTCAGCAGGCGGATTATGTGACGGGGTGATGACGATGCCGTCGCAAAGCGGTCTGCCCTGCTGGTTATGGGTGAGGATAGCGTGTGAGATGACTGGTGTGGGCGTGTAAACCGAATTCCCAGCGGCAATACAGACCTGTACCTTGTTGGCGGCCAGCACTCGCAACGCCGTGAGCTGGGCAGGCCAGGAGAGCGGGTGGGTATCCATGCCCATGAACAAGGTGCCATTGATGCCTGCTTCACGTCGGTAATCACAAACAGCCTGGGTAATGGCCAAGATGTGCGCCTCGTTGAAGCTGCGCTTAAGCGCACTCCCACGATGGCCAGAAGTGCCGAAGCTGACTCTTTCCGCGCTCTGCTGCGTATCAGGAATCAAGGTAAAATAGGCGGAAATTAATTCCGGGACATTGATTAATATCGATTGCGGGGCAGGCAGGCCTGCTAAAGGGTGGGTGCTCATGGTTCCTCCTGTGCTGTTTACTGGTCGTGCTGCTTCTCTGCTGCGGCAAAAGTATCCCGTCTTCGTCAATCTTGCCAGAGAAAAACAGCAGTTGGCAGGCAGCCTTGCCCAGAAAAACGCAGAAAGCCGTTGACAGCTTCTGCTGTTTAGCATAAAGTGACCCGCTTATGCACTTTAAGATGAACACGCAGATGGGACATGCCATTTCAGCAAAGGATGTGATTTTTTCATGATAGAGGTTGAAGTTAAAGGAGACCTTGAGTACGCGATTCGTCAGTTAAAGAAGAAACTACAGATTGACGGCATCAAACGTGAACTCAAACGGCGCGAGGCTTACGAGAAGCCCAGCATTAAAAAACGCCGCAAGTCTGCTGAAGCCCTGCGCAAGCTGCGCAAGTACAACCGGATTAAAAACCGGATGTAGGTTTTCAGGCCCTGCCACTGTTCCACTTGGCAGGGCTTTCTTTTTTACTGCCCTCCTCGCCACTGCTGTTCTGTGTTGGAAACCTCGCCTCTGATTGACAGCCTTGACCACTTTCTGCGCCATCTCACGGTACAGCGTAGGCTCTCTCTGAACACGGTTAATAGCTACGGTTCTGATCTGCGGTTCTTTATAGAATTTCTCCAAAAGCAGCACATAGACGATCCAGCGCACATCACTGCCGTTGAAGTTCGGGCTTTCCTAAAAGATTGCTTTGCGCGCGAGATTCAAGCCCGTAGTAATGCCCGACGACTCTCTGCTCTACGCTCCTTTTTCGCTTTCCTGGTCTTGCAAGGAAAGCTCACTGTCAGCCCAGCAGCAGAGATAGACCTACCCAAGATTGGCAGCATTCTTCCAGGAACTCTGTCTGTCGCCGAAGTTGATCTCTTGCTCGTACCACCTGATGCGGGCGAGACTGATCCATTGCTGTTGCGCAATGCCGCGATGCTCCACTTGCTCTATGCCACTGGTATCCGGGTTTCCGAATTAGTCAATCTGCCCGTGCAGGATTGCAGTTTGAGCAGCGGCCATGTCCGCATTCTTGGCAAAGGGAATAAAGAGCGCATGGTGCCATTCAACACCGAGGCAGGTGTGAGAATTACAGCTTATTTGGAACAAGGCCGTCCAGTATTACTGAGCGGGCGGAGTAGCCGTTTTCTCTTTGTCACCAAACAAGGTGGAGCCATGACCCGCAACCGCTTCTGGCGGATCATTGGCGAACTGGCCCGACAGCGCGGCATCAGTAAGACTGTCAGTCCCAAGACCATGCGGCACTCTTTCGCTACCCACATGCTGGCAGGCGGAGCCGATTTGCGTGCTCTCCAGATGATGCTCGGTCATGCTGATATTGCCACTACCCAAATTTATACCCACGTTGATAAAAGTCGCCTCAAGGCCGGGCACCAGAAGTTTCACCCACGCGGCTAATTCGTATTGCCTTCTCTCAACAGAAAAATTCTCCCTCCTGCACAAAGCAACAGCATCCTCTGACAAAACGCGGTACATTGTCGGGCGTGACCTGGTCACGCTTCAGCTATCATTCCCAAAATGCAACTCAAGCGACACCATGAACCCGATGCGACATTTACCGAATCTGATTACTGCTGCCCGCCTTATCCTCACCTCGCTACTGGCTGTGCTGCTGATGTTTGTTGAAGAAGAGAAAAAAGGGCTGGCTGTGCTCTGCTGTCTGTTGTTCACTATTGCTGCGGTCACTGACTTGCTTGATGGTTACGTGGCCCGTCGCTACGGCGCAGTCAGTACCTTGGGCAAACTACTCGACCCCTTGGCCGACAAACTGCTGGTAACGACGGCCTTGATCATGCTCATTCCCCTGAATCGTTTACCCGCCTGGATCGCCCTACTGATTCTCTCGCGCGAACTGCTGGTAACAGGACTGCGGGGCATTGCTTCTTCTGCCGGAATTGTGGTGGCGGCAAGTGGGTTAGGCAAGATCAAATCCATTACCCAGTACGTTGGGCTTGGCATCCTCATTTTTCCCCTCGGTGTCCTGCCGATCCCATTCCTACATCACCTCGGCCTCTTCCTGGTCTATATCGCCCTGGTGCTGACCTTATGGTCAGGCGCAGACTATTTCTACCGCCTACGCCGAGTCTTTTTGGCGGAAGAGGACAGTAATCAAGCATAACCTTGTTGTTAAAGCTTACCTTCATGCCAGGTCTTGATGGAACAGGGATCTCCTTCGAGCCTCTGCGCAGATTTCTGCCTCACAATATTGCCGCTACCGTTATCCGATATCCGTCAGACCGGCTCCTCTCTTTTGCAGACACTGTTGATTGCGCTTTCGAGCAGATTGCGGGAGAGCAAGACATCATAGTAGCAGAATCTTTTTCAGGGCCGGTAGCAATTGCACTTCTTGGATCAGGCAGAGTCAAAGCCAAAGGAGTCCTTCTTTGCGCTACCTTTGCTCGGCTACCCAAACGATTCGCTTTCCTGAATATGAACGCATTGCCTCTTGAATTCGGCTTTCGTGCTCCGTTTCAGAACCTACTGCTGCGGTATTTTATTGGCAATGCAAAGAAGAGGCAATCTCTTGAATCCATGCAGGAGCGAATAGCAGAGATCGTTCCCGTGAAAACAATAGTTCATCGGATTCGTTTGCTTTCATCTCTTGATGTCCGTCCGTGGCTTCCGCATCTCAAGATGCCTTGCTGGTACATTCGGCCAACCAGGGATAGGCTTCTTCCGGCAAAGGTAGCTACTGATTTTGTTCAGGCGATACCCCACCTAGTCATAAAAGAGATACCGACATCCCATTTCGTTCTTCAGTCAGAGCCAGCAGTTTCAGCAGCAGTGATAGAGGAATTCATGAAAATCATACCTTGTGGATAACGCCGATTCGTTTCTTCATCCCACACCCGCCCTTGCCTCTCATCCACGTTGGAGGGAAAGTATCATCTAGATGCGTCACTCAGGGTCATCAGGATGAGTCTTTCCTGTCATCTATATGAGTCTCCTAGGGTCATATAGATGACACTTCTGGTATCATATAGATGGTACGTTCCCTCCAACGTATATAAGTCCGACCGACTTATACACGTATGTCCCTCGGACATACGTACGTTGGAGAAAAACTGGATCCTACGTTTGAGACTTCCTCGAACGTACGTTCCAGCATGTCTCGAACGAGTGTTTGAGGATTCCTCAAACGTACGTTTGACTTTTTCTCGAACGCTCGTTTGAGATTTTCTCAAACGTACGATCTAGTTTCCCGCCTCTGTTCTTGACAAACCGGGCTAGGCTCCGTATGCTGGTGGAGCAGGTCTTTTATCCCCTCGCATCAGCATCTTAACGCCCAGAGAAGAGCAATCTCCATCATTGGCAGACTTGAAATAACGTTCCTTCAAGAAAGTTGCATACATGAAAATCATCGCCCCGTCGTTTACTGTCCTTGATCATCTTGATCAGCAGAGCCTTGCTGTCCGCATCGAATATTGCGGGCGGATATGTTATAAGAGCGAAGATCGCATCACGCATGAATCGGCCCTGCCATTTGTTGAGAAGATGGCCGAGCATGGTCACAACTCGGTGCTAGAAATGGGCGTAGTCACGCTGGAGGTCTGCGCAGAGGCAAGCGCGATCTATGAGCTTTTCCTTTGCCAGCCCAAATATTTGCACATCAGCCGCGAAGAGAACCGCCTGCTGATTACTGGCAGCATCCGAGCCTTCCGGGAAATGCTGATGTTCCATCCAGACTGCGCTGTTATCCGGGCAACCTGTGCCTTGCTCAATGACCGCCACCCATATTTTTTCAGCAATATCCTGCCTGAAGGTGGGCTTGCCGCTGTGCCGTCGATCCTCGTGCGTAAGGTACCGCTTGAGGAAGTGGAGCGGTTGCCCATGAGAGAGCGTGCCAAACACCGGTACCTTGCGGTCAAGTTTGTTGTCAACCGCGCCGTGACCCACGAGATTGTCCGGCACCGCGTATGCAGTTTTTTGCAAGAGTCACAACGGTATTGCCGCTACAGCGACGACAAGTTTGGCAGCGAAGTGACCTTCATTAAGCCGATGTTTTGGGAAGAAGGCAGCGCGGAATATGCCATCTGGCAGCAGGCCATGCAGGAAACAGAACAGCTCTATCTGCGCCTACTCGAAACCTCGACAGCCCAAGCAGCACGGACAGTGCTGCCTAATTCGTGTAAGACCGAGATTATCGTCTATGCTAATCTGGAGCAGTGGCGACATATCTTCAAACTGCGCTGTTCTAAAGCGGCAGAGCCGTCTATGCGGGAAGTGATGGTGCCGCTAAGGGAGGAGTTTCAGCGGCGGTTTCCTGGCGTGTTTGTCTGATCATTGCCCAGTGGAACGGGGAATCAATCTCTTTATGTTATAATGGAGTAACGGTTAGAAATGAGTGCTGCAAAAAAGATGCTGGCCTTGGCCGAAAAGTCTTCCTGGATCCGCAAAATGTTCGAGGAAGGTGCTCGGATGAAGGCGAAGTTCGGGCCGGAGAATGTGTTTGATTTCAGCCTTGGTAACCCGGATGTGCCGCCGCCGCGACAATTTTACCGGGTGCTGACTGAGTTAGTCCAAGCAACTCAGCCTGGAATGCACGCCTACATGCCCAACAGTGGTTATCCCCACGTGCGGGAGGCCGTAGCAGCCCGGCTGGCACAGGAGCAGGAGGTGGCCATCAGTGCAGGCGATGTCCTCATGACCTGCGGGGCTGCGGGTGCCTTGAATGTGGCGATGAAGGCACTGCTCGATTCTGGTGATGAGGTCATTATTATTAGCCCCTTCTTTGTCGAATATACCTTTTATATTGACAATCACGGCGGGGTTGCCAAAATCGTGCCTGCGGATGCGGAATTCAACCTCGATCTTCCAGCCATTGAAGCGGCTTTACAGGACAAGACCAAGGCTGTGCTGATCAATAGTCCTAACAACCCAACAGGTCAGGTGTACAGCGCAGAATCGCTTGCTGCCCTGGGTAGGCTTTTGGCTAGCGGGGGCGAGCAGTTTGGGCACCCCGTTTACCTGATCGCTGATGAGCCGTACCGCAAAATTATCTATGATGGCGTGGCAGTACCTTCAGTCATGACCGCGACCGTCAATTCTATTGTGGTGTCCTCGTATTCAAAGGACTTGTCTTTGCCCGGCGAGCGTATTGGCTATTTAGCTGTGCATCCTGAGATGCCGGACAAGGTTGCCTTGCTCAATGCCATGACTTTGGCCAATCGGATCCTTGGCTTTGTCAACGCCCCCGCCCTCATGCAGCGGGCTGTCGCCCAGCTTCAGGATGTGAGCGCGGACATCTCCATTTATGCCAAGCGGCGCGACCTGTTCTGCAAGATTTTAGATGAGGCGGGCTTTGAGTATGTCCGGCCTAAAGGGGCGTTTTATCTCTTCCCTAAAACCCCGATTGATGATGTGGAGTTCTGTCAGCTGCTGCTGCAAGAAAAGATCCTGGCCGTTCCTGGACAAGGCTTTGGCAGACCAGGCTATATTCGCCTGGCCTTCTGTGTCGAAGAGGAGATCATCAGCAAAGCAAGCGAGGGCTTCAAAAGGGTGATGCTATCTCTGCGTCGGCAATGATGCTTTGGCCTGGGAGAAAGTTCCGTTCTGAGTGTGGGAAAACACCCCATGCTCCATCTTGAAGAGAACGTTTTCCCAGGCGCAAAGAAAAAAGAGGTATCGGCGACAGAAATAGGACTATTCCTCCTTTTGGCCACCGCATACCTCTCTTGTTCAATCTCTTTCCGGCCTGACTGCCTCTTGCTCTTCAGCCCGCATTGCCAGCGCATCCTCCAGAATGGCACTGACCTCGTTGGCAGCCCGCTGCATGGCTTCATCGCGGTAATGGGCGTACCGCTGGGTCATCTGCGGACTTTTGTGCGTCATCAGCTTTTGCAATGTGAACATGTCCACCTTGCCGCTACTGGCCAGCATGGTGGCATATACATGTCGCAGCCCATGTAATGGCCGGAAATCTGCGGGCAACCCAGCTGTATCCCTAATCGCCCTGACCTCCTTGGCAATGTCGTTGCGCTGGCCACCACCTTGGGCCGGGAAAACATATTCACCGCCCTGCTTCGCGAGGGATTGGAACAAAGCACTTGCGCTGTTGTTGAGCGGAATCTTCTGACTCTTCCCACCTTTTGGCTCCCGGATATGGATGAAGCCCCGCTCGAAATCTATATCATCCCATTTCAGCTTGAATAGCTCGCCCCGGCGCATACCAGTATATAATACGAGCCGCATCATGTTAGCCGCTGGAACGCACGTGCTTGTCTCCATCGCTTTAAAGAGCCTCCGCATCTGCTCTGGGGTCAAGTCTTCGGTCTTGATGTTGTCAACAGAGGGCATGTCAATCTTGAAGGACAGGGGGGCAGTCCAGCCTAGCCCGCAGCCGTAATTCACAATCCTCTTCAGCAGAGTTAGAACATGCTTCACCGTCTGTGGTGCAAGGGTTTTCAGCAGGTTTGTTCGTAGTCGGTCAATGTCCAGCTTAGTAAGCTCGTGCGGCTCTTTGCTACCAAAGAGTTGCTTCAGGTATTTTGCATATCTGCCAGCATCACTTTGGGTTGACCGGCTGTCAGGTAAGCAAGCGCGGTAGGCTTCCCACAGATGCGCCACTGTTCGCCGTTGACTGATCTCTTCATCAGCGGCCTTGCGTCTGTCGCGATTACTTTGCTGTTTGCCTTCGATTTTATCTGAGCGGATGCCTGCGGCTTTAACAGGAGTCATGTTGTCCTGGTACTGGCGGCCTGCCTTTTCTTCAACCAATTTTCCGTCTTTTCTGTAGCGGATATAGTAGATCCGCTCCGTCTTTTTCCCGTTGGCTGCCATGCCCTCAATGTAGAACACCCCGGCATAGTTTGTTTTATACCGTTTCATGCTTGCCATGATTCATTTCTCCCAGTACATTTCTAGCTTAGCTTCAAGCTAATGGCCTCTTGCTCCCCACCCTATTCCCCACGATAGCCGTAACTATACTGGTAAATAAGAGAGAAGTCGATACCATGAAGGATTCCTTTGTAACCGGACAGCGAATTCACAAGCTGCAAGCATCGTTGCGGAGCCGCAATCTTGATGCCATTCTGATCACTGAGCCGGCAAACCGGCGGTATCTCAGCGGCTATACCCCTGTTGATCACGACATCCAGGAAAGCTCTGGTATCCTGCTGATCCCCAAAAAAGGCAGTCCCTGGTTGCTGACTGACTCCCGCTTTGAGCTGCAAGCCAAGGAGGAGGCCGTAAGTTTCACGGTCGAGCTGTACCGGAAAGGGATGTCTGTCTTGCTTAAAACACTGCTACCTTCTCTAGGGATAAAGCGATTGGCTTTTGAGAGCCATTATTTTCTTCATTCTGCGGTTGGCAGACTTGGAGAGGTACTGGGGAAAAGCGTGGACCTGGTGCCGCTCACTGGTTTGATTGAACGGATGCGGGTGATTAAGAGTGAGGAGGAAATCCGTCTGCTGAAACAGTCTGTCCTGCGCAACGAGCAGGTGTTTCAGCAGGTGCGCAGCATGATCGCGCCAGGCATGACCGAGATCGACATCGCCTTAACCATTGAGCGCACCATGCGGGAGCTAGGCGCAGAGCGGCCCAGCTTTGAGACCATCGTCGCCTTCGGCTCTAATGCCGCCAAGCCCCATGCTGTGCCGTCAAACCGGGTGCTGAAGGAGAACGAGCTGGTTCTCATCGACATGGGCCTGGTGTTGCAAGGCTATTGCTCCGATATGACCCGTACCTTTTTTCTTGGCGAACCAGACAGCATGTTTCTTGAACGGCTGCGAACCGTGCGCCGGGCACAGCTTGCTGCGACCAAGGCAATCCGAGCCGGTGCCGTCTGTCGAGCAGTGGATCAGGCGGCCCGGCAAATCATTGCCAATGCAGGCTACGGCAGCTATTTCGGCCACGGTCTTGGGCACGGAGTCGGTCTCGCTGTGCATGAGTCGCCGCGCCTCAGTGCGCGTAGCCGAAAACAGCTGCAAGCCGGGATGATCGTCACTATTGAACCGGGCATCTATCTGCCTAGCTGGGGTGGTATTCGGCTAGAGAATATGGCCGTTGTCCGCGAGGAAGGCTGCGAGCTGTTGAATGAGGATATCAGCGGTTTGGATCTGTAGTTCAACCTAGAAATGCAACTAAACTACTGTTGCAGTTTATCCGCAAAGGTCTTTTGTTAAGCCGCAAAAAGTTGTTGCTTAACAAAAGATCTTTGTTGTTTGGCAACCAAGAGTTGTTGTTTCGCCGCAACCTTCTTCTGCTTGGCAACAAGAGGTTTATGCCGAGCCAAAGAAGGTTGTTGCTAAACAAGAGAAGGTTGTTATTTGGCAAGAACCTTCTCTTGCCGAGCTGAAACCTTTTGTTGCTCGGCAACAACTCTTCTTTGCCGAACAACAACCCTTTGTCAGCTAACTGTTGCCCCTTATAACGGGATCACAACTATCTTTGGCTTTGCCGGACAGCCTTTGGAGTTGACAGGGGTGTTGGCTGAGGTATCCGGGCATTCGTCGCTTGCGTCAGGAACTCCGTCTCCATCCGTGTCAACACATGAATATGGAGAGTCTGACACCTCGACTTCATCGGTAAACTGTGCCGACACTCCATCGCGATTGTCGGTGGCGGTCAGTTTGATCGTATATGTTCCGGCAGCGGCGTAAGTATGCGAAGGATTCTGCTCCGTCGAGGTTTCTCCATCGCCGAAATCCCAGCTCCATGACGCTATGGTGCCGTCCTGGTCAAAGCTGCGGTCGGTGAAATCAACCTTGAGGCCAGTAGCAGCGGAATTGAACAGTGCGGTTGGAAGAATATTGTCGTCTGGAATGCAAACTAGCGCATCATGAAGATTAACCCGGCCATGCTTTGTCCAAACGAGGAAATTTTGCCCAAGAGCACCAGTTTGTTGTGCAGTTGTTTCGATACACTCCCGCACTTTCGCGTTGGTTGGATTTTGAATATAGCTCCACACCATCGCCGCAATGCCGGACACTACTGGTGTCGCCATAGAAGTGCCGGATTTCCAGTCATAGCAATCCGTGTCTCCGCTGCAATATAATGCAGGAACTGCCGCAAAAATAGTTCCTTTTCCGTCAATCATAGAAAGTGCACCTCCGGGGGCGGCGACGGAGACCCAATCTTTATTGAAAGTGGAAAAGGATGAAAGGTTGTCATAATGATCTGTGGCGGCAACACTGATGACACTGGAATATCCAGCAGGATACTGCACGATCATGTCGGAGTTGTTTCCTGCTCCAGCCACCAGAACAGCACCTTTGCCCCATGCGTAATCAACAGCATTTCTAATTACTGCTGAATCTTCTGGGCCAGCAATGCTCATGTTAATGACCTGATAGCCATGATCAGCAGCGTAAACGATGGCCTCTGCAAGATCAACATCTTGGCAATCGGCACCGTAGTAACCTGGTATAATTTCCACTTCAGCGCAAACTTTAAGCGAACCAATTCTTGGCTCCCATGCTACTCCGGCCGTTCCAATGCCGTTATCTGTTTTAGCTGCGGCGATGGAGGCGACATGGGTTCCATGTCCAACGAAGTCAGTAGCATTGGGACTGGAAGAAAAATTTACTTGTTCGACACATTTGCCATTAAGATCAGGATGTGAGCATTCAACCCCGCTGTCGAGTATGGCTATTTTGACATCAGAGCTGCCATGAGTAAGTCCCCAACCTTCTGGCGCATCAATGTCCGCATCTGGGATTCCCCAGTAGGCAGGAGCAACGCATACATATTCAAAGGTGTTTGGATCAATCGAGCAGACCGCGCCGAATCCCTGTCCGGTGTTATGCAGGTGCCATTGTTCAGTAAAGTTGTTGGGAACGTTATACGGTGCAGGTAGGCTTCCTTCAGTTGTGGTCAGGGTGCGCCGGTAATTCGGTTCGGCAAACGCCACTTTGGGATTTTTCTTGTAGGCTTTGATGGCATCTGCCATTTTACCGTCCGGCACTTCCACCAGTTCAATGCCGAGCCGATTCAGTTTTTTAAGAACCTTGGCACCCGTCTTACTGTGCGATGCGCCAATATCAACTGCTGAAATACCAGGTTTGAAGGACACCAGAACTTGATTTGGGACAGGATCGAGTTTTTTCAGCTTCTTCTCTTTTTCGGAAGACTGTCTTGGTTTGCTTACTACTGCTGAGGCATCTGAGCACAGAAACAGTGCTGTGCAGAATGCAGCTCCGGCAGCTGACAATTTCCATTTTTTCATAATTCAATCTCCCTAACTTTTTCGTTTGGCAGCGTGGAATGTAACATGTTGTTGCGTTACCATATATTCAACTGCAATGCAATATTTTTGTTTTCCTGCTCTCGATAACCTTTCTTCGGCTGCCGAGGCTGGCTGGAGCCTGTTATGTACTTTGAGTCATATAGCTGTAGCGATATAAAAAGATCATATTATATCGTTCTGAAAAAGCTCCTCAACCGAGCATCGATATTTTTTCCTGAGAACTTTTGCCTGCGCCCATTTATGCTCAATCGGATTAAGATCAGGAGAGTAAGGTGGCA
>NZ_JBLWEO010000084.1:0-5909 GCF_048287395.1 Candidatus Electronema sp. PJ
CAGGACTTTATCTCGGAAACGTATGGTGATTGAACATATTTTTCGCAAACTCAAAGTGTTCCGTATTTTGAGTAAACGGTATCGAAACAGGAGAAAGCGTTTTGGTCTCCGCTTCAGCTTGATCGCCGCCGTCTATAACATGGAGCTAACAATTGCTTACGGATGACTTATGCAAGAGGCCTATTCCAAGTCAGAATGAATGCTTTTGCGGGCTGAAAGTTTATGCTATGATGACAGAATCAGGAATTCCTGCGGAAATTTTTCTGTCTCCAGGATCATATGCCGACGTTAATTCTCTTTATGATTTTTCTTTTCCTGTTTCTTCAGGAAGCGTTATTTGCGGAGATAGGGCATATAACGCCTATGACATTAAAAACGAGATTTAGCAGTTAGATATTTATCTAAATCCTGTCAAAAAGAGAAATTCAAAAAGAAAATATGAGCTATTTTCAGAAGATGGAGCCAGATTCATCCGAAAGCGCGATCGAATCGCGCATTCAGTGTCATCACTCAAAGATTTCCAGCGCATATTCATGCTGTCACCTCGCATGGCTTTGAATTGAAGGTTTTTCTTTTTATCTTGGCTTACGGCATTGAAAAGGCAATGTTACAGGTCACAACTTAGGTTACCATCTAAGATGCTCATAGATTCTTACGGGAGATAGCGTTGGCGATAACCTGAAAGACTACCGGGCAGTGTAAGATGCGCATTTGCCCTTGTCAACAGGAACAATCTTGCCTTTTCCTGCCCTTCAGGGTATGAAGGGAGAAAAGGCGTGACGCATCCCGCCCATCGCCTACCGCCGCCAAGGTGCTTTCATGAATGCCATTGCCCGTGACGGTAGAGTGACCGTCACCATTCCCGATGCCTATCGTCAGGCATGGGATGATAAGCTGGTGCGCGTGATCGTGATTGTTGACGAGGAGCTTGCGCCAGCAAAGCTAAAGTCTTTCCTGCTGACACGCTTGCAGGAGATGAAGATTGACGGTACTGCCGACTTTGCTGAGAATATTGATGCCTACCTGAATGGCGAGAAATCCCGCCGCGCTGACCTTTGACCGCCACTTCGAGCAAGCTGGCTTTCGCTGCGCTGAATAACTGCGCCGCGCCAAGGTCAAAAGCCGCATTCCTTCTTTCCTTCAACCATCGCAATCGCCTCCCATGCCTGTTCATCCCTTTGATTATCAAATCAACCCGCATGTCTTTAGCACACCGGAGCTGGAGGCCCTGTTTGACGAGCAAGCCGTGTTCCAACGCTGGCTCGATTTTGAGGCGGCTCTTGCTGAAGCGCAGGGCCGGCGCGGCCTGATTCCGGTAGCGGCGGCAGCGGAGATCAAGAGCAAGGCCAAGCTCGAACGCCTTGATCTCGACAGCGTGCGTCAGGGCTACAGCAAGAGCCGCAACTCGGTGGTGCCGCTGCTTGGCGGCCTGCGCCGCGCCTGCGCGGACGGCGCGGGCGAATATGTTCATTACGGCGCGACCACGCAGGACGTGCTCGACACTGGCCAAGTTCTGGCTTTGAAAGAGACGCTGGCGATTATTCTCCGCGATTTGCTGCGTTTGGAAGATGTCTGCCTTGATCTTGCTGTCAAGCACCGGGCCACGCCGATGGCCGCACGCACGCATGGGCAGCAGGCTCTGCCGACCACGTTTGGCCTGAAGGTTGCGGTGTGGGCGGCGGAGATACAGCGGCATATACAGCGGCTGCAGCATCTGCAAGGCACGGTCTGCTGCGGACAATTGAGCGGCGCGGTCGGCACATACGCAGCGTTGGGCGAGCAGGGCATCGAAGTCGCCAAGGAGACGATGGAGCTGCTTGGTTTGACACACGATCCCCTGTCCTGGCACACCGCCCGCGACCGTGTGGCCGAGCTGGCTTCGGACTTCGCCCTGCTGTCCATGACCTTAGCCAAGATTGCCAACGAAATATATCAGCTGCAAAAGACGGAGCTGGATGAGCTGCGCGAGCCGTCCTTGTCCGGCGCAGTGGCAAGCAGCACTATGCCGCATAAGCAAAACCCGGTGCTCTGCCAGCGCATTGTCGCCTTGAGCAGGCACGTGCGGGCATTGAGCGGCACGGTCATTGAAAGTATGGCCCATGAGCATGAACGTGACCCACGCTGCCTCTGGGCCGAATGGCTGGCCATGCCGCAAATCTGCATCTACACTGGCGCATCCGCATCCTCGCTGCTCCAGATTCTCAATGGCCTGATCGTCCGGCCTGAGCAGATGCTGGCCAACCTCCATCGTCAGAAGGACCTGATCGCCACCGAATGGCTGCTCTTCCGGCTCGGCAAGATTGTTGGCAAGAACAAGGCGATGGACAAGCTGCACACGCTGGCTGCCGCTGCCGCCGAACAGCGGATCAGCCTGAAAGAGGCCGTGCTTGCGGACAATGAGCTTGGCAGCGTGTTCCATGAGGAGGAGCTTGCTCCGCTTGATAGCCCGGAGCAGTACGTCGGCAGCGCGGTTGAGCTGGTGGACAGGACGGTGGAGGAGCTGCGCGGAAAAAGGCGGCAGCAATTGGAAAAAACAAAGGAAGATAACTGATCTTCAATTCAACGCATGGAGAAAAAGAAGATGGTGCCGAACACGACGATGCCAAAGCATCTGAAGGAGCAAGTTGACCGTGAGCTTGAGCGGGGAGAGAAAATTAAATGGATCGGCTTGCCAACGCCACGTTTTTTCACTGCGGCATCGCTATCTTCCTTTCTATTTGCCATTCCTTGGACTACATTCGCCTTATTCTGGACATTCGGAGCGTCAGGATTCAAACTTCCAGATTTCAGAAGGGGATTTAGTTTCTTTCCTCTACTATTTGGCCTTCCATTTGTTTTGATTGGGCTTGGATTGCTTTCCAGTCCATTGTTGGCGTACAGGAAGAGCCTGAGAACAGTTTACGTTGTCACTGATCAACGAGCCATTATTTTTAATGGCGGCTGGTCAACAACAATCTACAGCTACCCTCCTGACAAACTTCAAAATATCTATCGGAAAGAAAATCGGAACGGCACAAGCGATCTGATTGTTGCTCATCGAGCATGGCGGGACTCAGATGGAGACAGCCGAACTGAGAAAATAGGTTTCCTTGGCATCAGAGATGCAAAACAGGTTGAAAAGATGCTCAAGGAACTTGCTGGAAGATCATGACCTCCTGTCCTGAGTAGGCATCCTTTCCCCTTTCATTAGAGGCTAACATCATGGCGACATTTCCTTATTTTCCCAAAAACGATTCCGCTCCGTCCGCACCTGACAAGATCACTTTGAAGCACCAATCGCGAACAGTCACGATGGACGAGATCAATGAGAGGGTCGTGGCAAAGTTTCCCGAGCGCGATCCTGATGAAATCCGTCACATCCTGAAACTGATTAGCGAGCGGCGTTTGGAGCTGCTTGTATCCGGCACAGACATTGTCATGGATGACGGCAGCTATTGGACGCTGGATGCGGATCGCCGTACTATTCTTATTTGCATGCCCGAAGACAAGAAATGAGCAGCGGTTGAAACCGCTTCCATCCTGCTGTGCAGCGGCAATCTTCTTTGCCCTATCCTGCCGCACGGTCAATAGCAACCACATTCTTGCCCGTAAAACTCGACCGTGCATAGGAGTTCAACTCACATGCACGATTGAGTTTTCCACCCTCCTGCTTATCCTGCCCAGAGATTTTCTTATTGACAAAATTGTCACTGCTGCATACACTGGCTAACAGATCATTTATGCTCGCAGGACTCTCTTTATTATTCTGTGAGATCAGAAAGCTATATCTTTTCCTGCTGCGCTAACTATAACCTGAGGCCCCTTTCATCCGATCTTGTCCAAGCTGTTTGCTTCTGGTGCTGAGAGCCTCATGTACATGACCTTGAGAACTTCATGCACATGACTTTCAGAGCATCATATGTATGACTCAGAGTGCTTCATGTATATGACCTTGAGAACATCATGTACATGAGTCTGAGCAAGGTAGGGCACGGCCTCCGCGCCAAAAACAAAGGCAGAGCAAATTTGATGCACGCAGCGCATCCTATAACCTGATACATCTTCTCTAATACACCATGACCACTTGCACACCCCTTAGTCACATCATTGATTCCAGCTTCTATTCTGGTGGCTATACTACCCCAGAAGCACGCCAAGTTTTCTGTGATATACGTCGCTATCAACGCTGGTTAGATGTCGAAGCTGCCTTGGCAAGAGCGATGGCTGGGCTTGACATCATTCCAGCCACAGCCGCAGCCAATATCGAACAGAATGCCCAGATTAGCCTGTTCAACCTGGACGAGATCAAAGCTGGCTTGAAGCTGACCAACCATTCGCTGATGCCCCTGCTCGCAGCACTGCGCAAGGCTTGCGATAAGGAAGCAGGCCAGTTCATTCACTTTGGCGCGACGACCCAGGATATTCAGGACACAGCCCAAGTTTTGGAGCTGCGCGATATCATCCACATTGTGGAGCGCGACCTGCACAGCATTCTTCGCCTGCTCATTCAGAAGACGGAGCAGTATCAGGACTTAGTAACTATAGGCCGCACCCATTGCCAACATGCCCTGCCCACGACCATGAGCTTGAAAATGGCAGGCTGGTTAGATGAAGTCTGGCGCAGTTTTGAGCGGCTCCAGGCCATGAAAAAGCGCGTGCTGGTCAGCCAGCTTTTTGGGGGGGTGGGCACGATGGATGCCTTTGGCGACAAGGCCCTGCCGTTACTGGCAGACTTCTCAGTCCGCTTGGAACTGGCTGCCCCAAATGTAGCCTGGCACGCCTCTCGCGACCGTTTCGCCGAATACCTCTCTGTGCTTGCTCTGATCTCTGGTTCGCTGGCCCGGATTGCCGATGAAATCCGTTGTCTGGCGCGCAATGAAACTGGGGAGATGGAAGAACCTTTTCACATGGGCAAGATTGGCAGTAGCACCATGCCCCACAAGCGTAACCCAGAACTATGCGAGCAGGTTGTGGTGTTGTCCAAGCTGATCAAAGCACAAGCCATGCTGGGTTATGACGGCTTACTCTGCGAGCACGAACGTGATTACCGGTCTGTGCGCTTAGAATGGGCTGCGCTCACCGATGCGTCGCTTTATACCTGCGGCTTATTAAGTATGATGCAGCATATTCTTGCTGATATGACTGTGCATGAAGAGCGGGTGCGAGAGAATGTGCTTCGGGCAGCACCGCTCATCTCCAGCGAGGCCCTGATGTTCTTTATTGGCACGAAGATTGGCAAGGAAAATGCCCATGCCCTGGTCTATAATGTCTCAATGGAGGCTGTGGCCAGCAATCGACCGGTGTTGGATCTCTTGATGCAGGTGCCAGAAGTGGCAAATAATTTTCAGCGCGAGGAGATCGAGCAGGCTATTCTGCCGGAAAAGCATATCGGCATGGCTAAGGAATTGAGTAGCCGGACAGTTGCCTTTGTCCAAGACAGGATGCAGGAATTAGGTGACATTCCCGCAGAGTATAACCAACGCTGCCCGCTCTGCGCTGAGGGAGAGGAGAACTGCCAGATGCGGTGTTAATTGGCAAGGGTAATTCCCAGCCATTGCCACCCGTTTCCCCTGCTTGGCAAGTCGGTAAGCAAGGAGTTGTACTCGGCAGGAGAGGAGTTTTGCCGAGTTGGAAAGGAATTCGGCTAGGCAACAAAGGAGTTTGGCCGACTAGCAGAGGATTTTTGCTTGGCCGCACTCCTTTGCTGTTTGGCCGGAAAGGAGTGCAAAGTCGGCAAGAAAGGAGTTTGGCTTGGCCAGAAAGGAGTTTGGCCGAGTTGGAAAGGAGTTATATAGCTGTAGCGATATAAAATGATCATATTATATCGTTCTGAAAAAGCTCCTCAACCGAGCATCGATATTTTTTTCTGAGAGCTTTTGCCTGCGCCCATTTATGCTCAATCGGATTAAGATCAGGAGAGTAAGGTGGCA
>NZ_JBLWEO010000085.1:0-6288 GCF_048287395.1 Candidatus Electronema sp. PJ
CAAAAAAACACAGGATCACAGAAAAGGAACCAACACTGCGGGTGTAGATTGTTCAGGCAGGGCGAACTTCAGCCCATCAAGGGAAAACTCGCGGGGCAAGCACGAAGCCTTTGTTGTCCTTATGCAAGAGGTCTAATAAAACCGCACGATGTGCTTGTTCAATCGGCTGGTTAGCCGCAAGAGTAAGATGTTAGAGCGGAGGATTGAAAGGCCGCCGCGTCCAGCTGACTGGAAGTTTACCTTTGCCGATTTGATGGCAGAGATGCAAGCTGGGAAGCGGAAAGCCATCGGGCAACCTGAGCTTGATTGGGCGCGGGATTATGAGCGCAGCCTGATTCCAGCAACGATGCGCTTTCCGCAGAAAGGGGATGTGTACGAAGCTCTGCATGATATGGAAGTAGAGTTTATGACTGCGTGGGCGGCTCCGTTTACCGGCGGCGGCAAAGCAATGCTGATGCAAGGGGAAAGGGTGTTCGTGCATTCCGAGCCTTCTGAGGCAAAGCCAATTGGGGCGTATGTGGAAGCAATAGAATACAAGATGCTTGAGGAGCGGATGGTTTCTGCGAGTGAGCGGACTTCGCCCAAGTATGGAGGCTTCTATTTCTACTTCAGCACGGTTGAGTTAAATACAAAGTTTGTGCTGGTGCGGAGGAAATGAAAGGGGCGATGATATGTCAAATGATTAAAAAAATGAAGTTGTTTGACGCGCATTTTCATATCATCGACAGCCGCTTTCCCTTGGTTCCTAACAATGGATTTTTGCCTGACGAATTCACCTGCGCAGATTATTTAGAACGCATGAGAGGATACAATCTTCTTGGCGGAGCAATTGTTTCAGGTTCCTTTCAAGCCTTTGACCAGTCGTATATAGCCGATGCTTTGCCCCGTCTTGGTCCCGCCTTTGTTGGTGTCACGCAATTGCCGGAAAACACCTCTGACAAGGAGCTGCTTCGGCTGCACAGTCTTGGAGTCCGTGCCGTGCGCTTCAACCTGCATCGTGGCGGCTCCGAAGATGTCCACTGTCTGGAACGGATGTCAAAGCGTGTTCATGAAATTGTCGGCTGGCATGTCGAGCTGTACGCAGACGCGAAGGGGCTGGCGGAGCTGCGCGGCCTGATTGCTTCTTTGCCATCAGTGAGCATTGATCATTTGGGCCTTTCCGCAGAAGGCTTTCCAACCTTGCTCTGGCTGGCTGAACACGGAGTGAAAATCAAGGCCACGGGTTTCGGACGCGGCAATCTTGCTGTGAAAAATTCTCTCCGGGATATTTATTCAGCAAATCCTGACGCGTTGATGTTTGGAACCGACCTGCCGTCAACGCGTGCGGCTCGACCTTATACTGATGAAGATTTTCTGACAGTCATTGAGGCTTTGGGCGAGGACAACGCTCAACGCGTTTGTTATGACAACGCATTTGAATTGTACAGACCTTGATCGGTCTGACATCATGAAATACCCTGCTGTAACAGCAGTTCACGCGCAACAAGATCACATTCTGCATCTTGTTTTTGCCAACGGAGAAGATGGCTTTCTCGACATGAAACCATATATTGACTTCGGAATATTTTCACGAATAAAGCCGTCTGATTCGTTTGCCAAAGTAAAAGTTTCGTTCGACACTATAGAATGGGAATCTGGCGCAGACCTTGATCCTGAGTTTGTTTACAGCAAATGCCAGAAAATCAACAAAGCAGGCAAAGAAAATGCTTGAGCTTAATTTCACCAAAGGAACAAACGGCCTCCTCCCCGCCATTGCCCAAGATGCAGCTACTGGCGAAGTGCTGATGCTGGCCTATATCAACGAAGAATCTTGGCAGAAAACCATAGAGACCGGCAAGGCGCATTACTGGAGCCGTTCGCGGAACAAGCTTTGGCTTAAGGGGGAATCTTCTGGCCACGTGCAGCTGGTGAAGGAAATTTTGGTGGACTGCGATGAAGACACGGTGATCTTCAAGGTAGAGCAGCTGGGTGGCGCGGCCTGCCATACTGGCCACAAGAGCTGTTTTTACCGCCGGGTGTGCGGCGAAGAGTTGGAAATCATCAGTGAACCGGTGTTTGATCCGGCTAAGGTGTATGGTTAATCAGAGCAGGGGATTGCCCTTGCAAACAATATTGAGGTGATCATGAGTGTGTTGAAAGTAGGCATTCCCAAGGGCAGTCTGGAAAAGGCCACTATTGAGCTGTTTGAGAAATCGGGCTGGAAGATCAGCATGACTTCCCGTAACTACTTCCCAGAAGTGGACGACCCAGAGCTGTCTATTTACATTTGCCGCCCGCAGGAGATGTCGCGCTACGTGGAAGACGGGATGCTCGACGCTGGCATTACCGGCAAAGACTGGACGCTGGAGAATAACTCTGATGTGGTGGTGATCGAGGACTTAATTTACTCCAAGGTCAGCCGTAAACCGACCCGCTGGGTGATTGCGGTGCCTGGCGATTCGCCGATTACGACAGTGGAGCAGCTGGATGGTAAGAAAATCGCCACGGAGTTGGTCAACGTCACCCGCAATTTCTTTGCGCAGCGGGGCCTGAAGGTGGATATCGCCTTTTCCTGGGGCGCGACTGAAGCCAAAGCGGTATCTGGGTTAGCTGATGCGATAGTTGAAGTGACGGAAACCGAGGCAACCATCCGGGCGCACGGTCTGCGGGTCATTCATGAGCTGATGCAGTCCAATACCCAGCTGATCGCGGGCAAACAGGCCCTTGCTGATCCGTGGAAAAAGGAGAAGATTGACCACATTGCCATGCTCCTGCAAGGCGCATTGCGGGCGGACAAGATCGTTGCCCTAAAAATGAACGCGCCAGAGGAGAACTTTGAAGCAATTCTCGCTATTCTGCCGAGTGTAACCTCTCCGACTGTGGCCCGTTTGCATAAGCAGCCCTGGTTTTCCGTTGAAACCGTCATTTCCGAGCATCAGGTCCGCGATTTAATCCCCCAACTCAAGAAACTAGGGGCGCAAGGGATCATCGAGTACTCGTTAAACAAGGTGATATGATTAATTTCACCGAAGTTGTCTTTCAGGATTCAGTCTATAACCTGAAGAAGCTGCCAGAGCAGCTGTTCCCAGAAATCGCTTTTGCTGGGCGGTCGAATGTGGGCAAATCCAGTTTGATCAACAAGCTGGTCAACCGCAAGAATCTGGTTAAAACCAGTGCCAAACCAGGCAAGACTGAGAGTCTGAATTTCTTTAAAGTAGAAGGCGGGATGTATCTCGTCGATCTGCCCGGTTACGGCTTTGCGCGCAAAGACCAAAAGACCCGCACCGCCTGGCAGGAGCTGATCAGCGGCTATATTCTCAGCCGTATTGCCCTGGCTTGCGTGGTCGTGATCATTGATCTGCGCCATGAGCTGAAGCAGCTCGACCGCGAGATGATCGATTGGTTGGCCAATAACGGCAAGCAGTACCTCCTCGTTTATACCAAGGCAGATAAGCTCTCAGGCAATGAGCAGGCCAAGCAGGCCGCTGCCTTGGATGCCGCCCTCAACATCCGCCCGACAGAGCGGCTGTTGTTCTCGGCGAAGAACGGCCAAGGTTGTGAGGAGCTGCGGCAAAGGCTGGCGGAATTTGCGGGAGAAGGCAAGGAGTAATTACCGGTTACAGAGGAGTTTGGCTCGGTACGAAAGGAGTTGTAGTCGGCAGAACTCCTTTTCGGTTAAGCCGAACTCCTTTCCTACTCGGCAAGACTCCTTTTCTGCCGACTTAAACTCCTTTGCAAGTCGGCAGAACTCCTCTTTGGCCAAGCCGAACTCCTTTGTAAACGAGCAAGATTTCCCATGGGTATCGCTGCTGACATTGTGATCATAGTAGTGGCCGCCTTGATCGGTGCGCTACTTGCCCAGCGACTCAAGCAGCCGTTGATCTTGGGCTATATCGCGGCTGGGATCGTGGTTGGGCCGCATACTGGTGGGATCACGGTCGGTGATATCCACGAGATTGAGCTGTTGGCTGAGATTGGTGTGGCCTTGCTCCTCTTTGCCCTGGGGCTGGAGTTCTCCATCAGCGAGTTGAAGCCGGTGCGGAAGATTGCCCTGTTCGGCACGCCTGTGCAAATCCTGCTCACCCTGGTTTTTGGCTTCTTTCTTGGCAAATATCTGGGCTGGCCGTGGACAGCAGCGGTCTGGCTGGGCGCACTGATCTCGCTTTCCAGCACCATGGTGACGCTGAAGACCTTGATGAGTCGAGGCCTGGTCGGTACGCTTTCCAGCAAGGTCATGATCGGGATGCTGATTGTGCAGGACATCGCGGTCATCCCGATGATGATTATCCTGCCGCAACTGAGTAGCCCAGAAACGGGCCTGCCGCTCCTCGCCCTTGCCGCTGCTAAGTCCGCCATCTTTCTCCTGCTGATGCTGTACATCGGCAGAAAGCTGCTGCCTTGGCTGCTGGCGCATGTTGCCCAGTGGAATTCCAGAGAGCTGTTCATTCTCTCCATCACCGCAATTGGCCTGGGCGTTGGTTATGCCACCTATCTCTTTGGCTTGTCCTTTGCGTTCGGAGCTTTTGTCGCAGGCATGGTACTCAGTGAGTCGGATTACGGCCATCAAGCCTTGAGCGACATCATTCCGCTGCGGGATATCTTCGGCCTTCTCTTCTTCACCTCAGTCGGGATGTTGCTTGATCCGGCTTTTCTGCTGGCGAACTGGGGCAAGATACTCGCCTTAGTCGCTGCGGTTGGCCTGTTCAAAGGCGTGGTGTTCTCCGCGCTGGCCGTTTTCTTTGGCTACAGCAACATCGTGCCGTTGGCTGTTGGTTTCGGTCTCTTTCAGATCGGCGAATTCGCCTTTGTCCTGGCGCGAGTCGGCCTGGAAAGCAAGGCCATTGACCAGGACATGTATTCCCTGGTGCTGGCCCTGTCCGTCTTGAGCATGGTGCTGACTCCCTTTGCTTCGGCCTTAGTTCCCCCGCTCTATAAGGTGAAGAAACGCTTCTTCCAGCGCGAGCCGCTGCAAACCGAGAACATCCCTCATGCTGGCTTGACAGATCATGTGGTGATCGCTGGCGGTGGGCGAGTAGGCCAGCACATTGCCCAGGTCTTAACCCAGCTTGACCTGCCCTTTGTTATCATTGAACTGAATCATCAGCGGCTGCTGGAGTGCAAGGCTGCACAGTATCCGGTCATCTACGGTGATATGAGCCAGCCTGCGGTGGTTGCTGCGTCGCAATTGCAGGCCGCCAGGGTACTGCTGATCACCGCACCTTCGGTAGTTACCTCGCAATCTATAGTCCAGCAAGCGCATCGGCTGCGGCCTGACCTGCATATCATTGTCCGGGCCAACGGTGCGGAGCAGGCCAAGACCTTGTATGAGAGCGGCATCTACATGGCCGTGCTGCCGGAGATGGAGGCAGGACTGGAGATTGCCCGGCAGGCTCTGCTCCACTTAGAGATTCCCGTGGCGGTGATTCAGCAATATACCGATTCGGTGCGGCAGCAGCTCTATGCGCCGATCTATCAGAGCGGCACTGGTCATCAGCTCCTAGCACAACTGGACAACATCAAGAACCTGCTGGAGATATCCTGGTTCACCATTATGCCTGAAAGCCATCTTGTGGGGAAAAGTATCAAGGAGGCAGCTGTGCGCACCAGAACTGGGGCTTCTATCGTTGGCATCATCCACGAGAAAGTGTTTATCTCCAATCCGCAGATAGAGTATGCCTTTCAGGTAGGTGACTTGGTGGCCGTGGTCGGCAATCAAGACGAGCGGAATGCCTTCAAGAAGCTGGCAGGTCTCTGATGAACTTCCCCTTCCAGTTTGACAGCACGGCCTGCGCTGCTTGCGGTGGCCGCTGTTGCCGAGGGACGGGCGGTTATGTCTGGGTGAGCTGGGCAGAGCTGGAGGCAATGGCTGCTGCCCGGGGCATGAACGCGGGCCTCTTTGCCAAGCAGTACGCCCGGCGGGTGCAAGGCAGGCTGTCCTTGCAGGAGCGCGTCGTCAACGGCGAGCATCTCTGCTGCTTCTTTGATCGCATCGCCTGCTGCTGCACTATCTACGACAACAGGCCGGAGCAGTGCCGGACTTTTCCTTTCTGGGAGCGATACCAAGAAGACTGCCGGGAACTCCTGCGGGAGTGCCCAGGGGTTTCTTTAGACCTCTTGCATAAGTCATCGGCCAGCAATTGTTAGCTCCATGTTATGTTATGTTATGTTATGTTATAGACGGCGGCGATCAAGCTGAAGCGGAGACCAAAACGCTTTCTCCTGTTTCGATACCGTTTACTCAAAATACGGAACACTTTGAGTTTGCGAAAAATATGTTCAATCACCATACGTTTCCGAGATAAAGTCCTG
>NZ_JBLWEO010000086.1:0-6503 GCF_048287395.1 Candidatus Electronema sp. PJ
GCCACCTTACTCTCCTGATCTTAATCCGATTGAGCATAAATGGGCGCAGGCAAAAGCTCTCAGAAAAAAATATCGATGCTCGGTTGAGGAGCTTTTTCAGAACGATATAATATGATCTTTTTATATCGCTACAGCTATATTGTCTTGGTAATGCAAAAATACCAACAATAGCACCATCAGGTAATGTAAATGGTCACCTTACGGCAATACATGTCACCGAAACACCTGTGAACTAAGCAGGCTACGGCATTAACCAATAACTTTGAGGATGCAGGTTGGCCTGGATTCTACTCAAGCCAACCTGCAATATGCTGCGGTTATTTGAGTTGGCCGTCCTTGAGCGTCAGGCAGCGATCCATAGAATTAGCCAGCTCCATGTTGTGCGTTACCATGATCACGGACATGGACTGGGTGCGGCAAAGATCGGTCAACAGCGCAAAGACCTGCTGGCCGCTGGTTGAATCCAGGTTGCCAGTAGGTTCGTCAGCCAGCAGCAGGGCTGGCTGCATCACCAAAGCACGGGCAAGAGCGACCCGCTGTTGTTCGCCGCCAGACAGCTCACCGCTGCGATGACTTAGGCGATGCCCGAGGCCAACTTGCTCCAACAGGCGTTTGGCACTCATTTTCAGTTTTCGTTCTGGCAGACCAGCAATGAGGCCAGGCATCATCACGTTCTCGAGTGCGGTAAACTCTGGCAGGAGATAGTGAAACTGAAAGATGAAGCCGATATGCTTATTCCGATGTGTGGCCAGTTGGTTCTCGGACAGGCGGCTTAAGTCCTGACCATCGAACCAAATCTTGCCCTTATCTGGCAGATCAAGGCAGCCAAGGATTTGGAGCAGGGTGGTTTTCCCTGAACCCGAGGCCCCAACAATAGCCAGCATCTCACCACGTGCTACTTCGATATTGACCCGGCGCAACACTTTGACTGGATTTTCTTCCGTACCGTAATCTTTATACAGATTCACGGCTTGCAAAACCAGGGATGCTGTGGGTATATTGAGAAGATCATTCATAGGTCAAAGCCTCTGCTGGCCGAATGCGTGAAGCCTTCCACGAGGGATACAAGGTCGCTGCCAAGGTGATCAGAATAGCAGAGATGGCAATGATAGTCACGTCCATTGGCACTACTTTGACCGGCATGGTGGACATGGGATACACATTACTTGGTAGTTCAATAATCTTGTAGCGTTTAAGGACAGCACACAGGCTCAAGCCTAAGGTTACGCCTAATACAGTGCCGGAGAGACCAATCACTGCCCCTTGATAGAAGAAGATACGCATGATCGAGCCAGTTTTTGCCCCCATAGACTTAAGGATGGCAATATCTTTGTTCTTCTCCATCACCACCATCACCAATGCGCTAATAATATTGAGTGCAGCAACGAGAATGATGAGGTCTAAGGCAATGAAGATACCTATCTTCTCGAGCTTTAGGGCAGCAAAGAGATTCTGATTGAGTTGCATCCAATCTCGTGCCGAATACGCTGGCCCAAGCTGCTTGCGGAGAGCAGCGGCAGTCAGGTTGGCTTGATCAATATCCGCAACCCGAACCTCGATGCCATGCACACTGTTAACCCCCTCCATACCCGCGAGTCGCCGGGCTGTGTCCAAGTTGACAAAGCCCATTGTCGAATCGTATTCATACATGCCTGTAGCAAAGATCCCGCTGACCACGCAGGTCTGTACCTTGGGCATTACCCCCATTGGCGTGAGCGGCCCACTCGGTGAGATCAGGCGGATTTTCGAGCCTGCTTGCACCCTGAGCTGATTGGCGATCTCCTTGCCCAACACAATGGCAGGGAGACTGTTCTTTGTCGCAAGATCAGCCAAGGTGCCGCTGGTCATCTTGGTCTCCAGGTTGATCACCTTGCCTGCACTACTTGGGTCAATGCCACGAATGGCGATGCCCGAGGATTGGCCGCCAGAGGTAATCAGAGCTTGGGCATAAACATAGGGTGTGGCAGCTGCTACGCCGCTGACTTTCTCGACCTGTTCTTTGAGCAACGTGGGATTATCAATCTCGCTGCCAAAGCCTTGTACTAAGATATGGGCATTGATACCGATGATTTGGTCACGCAATCCCTCGGTAAAACCTGTATAGACGGACAGGACAACAATCAGGGCCATCACCCCAACCGCCACCCCAAGTACCGAAATGATAGAGATCAACGAAATAAACTTCTGCTTCCGTTTAGCCCGCAGGTAACGGAAGCTGACAAAGCGTTCAAAGGACATATATAATCAAAAGAAATAAGTCGTTGGGTGATTAGCCGAAGAAGTGCTCATAGTCATCATGGCCGCCAATCCAAAACCATGTAACTGTATCTTTATCGAGAAGACCAAGAGCGCGGTAGCCAAGTGTCACTCTTACTGACCAGATATTTTCGCTCCGATTGATACATTTGAAACGCAAAGAAGGATGAAACGAGTCTTCAGTCCAAAGGCGATAGGCTTTTCTGACTTTCCCCCTCATCTCTCGGTCAAGTTTCCGGTACTGTTCCCAAAAAGACGGCACAGTTGCGGAATTCATAAGGTCTCAATATCTAAGGGCGCAGCTTTGCCTTCCTGAATCTCTTTGCGTACTTTTTTGGCAGCAGCAATAAGTTGGTCTTGGCTTTGCGAGAATGCGCTATTCCATTGTCTTTCATCTTTGAGGTCAGCAATATATTCTCTGACATGCTCAACCACTTGTTCTGTAAACTGCTCTGGCAAGTTCTCCAACATTTTGGCAATCGTGATAGCAGCTTCAGAGGCCATTGTTTCTCCTTAACGAGAGCTGATTCTCATGTGTTGATGTTTGCTTCACGTTACTTGTCAAGAAACTGTACTGCATTCAGCAGCTCTGGAAAATTATAGATTATGTAGTTCGGTTCTGTTCCGGCATATTCCTGCTGCCCCTGATTTGATTTAAAGAAGATCGTCTTGATGCCAAACTGCTGTGCGCCGAATACGTCGCGGTACATGTCGTTGCCAATAAACAGTACCTCTTCTGGTTTCATTTCCAGCGCAGCCAATGCCTTCTCAAACAGCCGTCTGTCCGGCTTCCGATAGCCCAAGTCACCGGAAACGATAACCGGGCTGAAGTATTCAAGTAAGCCGACCGCATTCAGTTCCGGCACGGCATAGGCTGCCTGTCCGTCAGAGACAATCGCCAGACGGTATTGCTGATGGAGCTGTTTGATCGTGTCCCTAACACCCCGGTAGCGTTTCAGCCGGAAAAGCGATGCGGCGCGGAAGGTCTCGGCCAGAAACAGGGGAAGCTGCCGTTGTTTTTCAGCAGGTAGCCGCTGAGTAAAAGCGGTTGAATGCTGATAGATGATCTCTTGGAAAATCACTACGGCATCAAACTCAGGATGCCGTTCACCTTCCGCTTCCCGCTTTTGCCTCATGATCCCGAAGTACAACGCTTTCAGCTCATCCGCCTCAAGAGAAATCCCCTGATACTTGAGCAGATTGCTCAAGGTTCGCCAGAGGTCTTTATTGCCTTCGTCAGTGTTGATATCGGTCAACGTACCGTTGATATCAAAGATCAGCCCTTTGATGAGCATCTTAAGTTCTCCTGCATGAGGCAATAAGGATTTATAGTAAAGAGCAATCAGGTTACAGCGAAATGCAAATAAACAAGGGAGGAGTCCTGCTCGTTTGCCAAGGAGTTGTACTCGGCAGAAAAGGAGTTCGGCTTGGCCAAACTGCTTGCCTGTCGAGCCACAAAGGAGTTTGGCCGACTCCAACTCCTTTCCTAGTCGGCCAAACTCCTCTCCGGCTTACCAGAACTCCTTTGGTACTTGGTCAAACTCCTTTTCTGCCGAGTACAACTCCTTTCTGAGTCGGCAGAACTCCTCTTTTGCCCAGCCAAACTGCTTTGTCAGTGAGCAAGAAAGGAGTATTAACTCCGAGTTATGCAGAAAATACCGCACTAGAAGCAACAGGTTCGCTCGTCGCTGCAACCTGATTTTGGCCTATATTGAGTATCTCCGCAAGCATTCTTTGCCTTCGTTGATCAGACAGCGGCGATACTCACGGCTCACCCAGCTATTGCGGGCGATGCGCAGTAAAGTTATGCCCATATAAAAAGGAATCCTGCTGGTAATGGAGCGAAATGCCCTGTCCCGGTTCGGAAAATGGCAGGCGTATTCCCAAAGGAAATGGCCGATGAACGGTTCAGCTGCCTGTCTGTCACCTGTTGCCCGGAGAAAGAAATGCTTCAATTCTCCAGCCAGGCGGCCTACATCAAAGACCCGGTCATTGCAATGCGAACGCTCCAGATCAAAGCCGCTGATATTCAAGCCGCTGCCGATAATAAAATTATCTGGCGTGGCATCGCCATGCACCAGCACCTGCTGATCTTCCCACATCCGTGCTTGCTGTCGCCATTGATCTCGGAGCCAATACAGTTCGTTTGCTTCGCCCTGTCCGATTCCGCCAATCCGCAAAAGCTTGCTGATGAGCTGATCCATATAGTTGCAGTTGTGATTAAAATCTGTTCTGACACCCGCTGTTGTCCGGTTATGGAGCGTAACCAGAAAATACCCCAGTGCAGTGAGCTTACGGAAGAGCTGTTCTTGCTCTCCGTTGTGAATCGCCGCCAGAATCACCTTGCTTAACAGCTCGCCTTCGCAATTTTCCGTCACCAAGAGCGCATTTAAAGCGTAATTGCAGCCGAGAGGTCGGGCCACATGGTGGGGATAGCCCTTTAGGCCGCATTCGCGCATGATACAGAGGCTGTCAAACTCGCGGGTTAGGCGTTCGGCGGCTTTGTCGGCATTTTTGTTCTGCCCGCAGAGAAAAAACTTGCCGATAATTTTCGCGCCGGTGTATTTCTCTTCATACAGGAATACATCATTGGAGGCATTCAAACGGAACACACGGTATTCTGGCCGCTGCTGCTTGCCTTCATTGAGCAGCGGCTGAATTTCATGCCGCAAATAGCCGTAGAGTGGATCGTCCCGGCGCACATGGCCGAGGTAATGCTGATTGTTCATCCTGCCTACTCTTCACGCCAATACTGATTTCTAATGGGTGCGCCAATATCTGCTTCAATCAGCCGCTGCCGCACAGCAAATAATTTTTCCATCAACTGCGGTTCAAACTGGGCATAAGCCTCCGCATCAGGCACGCGCTTCACCACCACGCCCAACAGTTCCGTAATCGCATTGCCGATAGAATTTTGACTAATGGTGACAATCAATTTTCCTTCATCGTTGCGATAAATAAGTTGCTTGAAAGCCGGTTGCCAGCGGATGGCATTGGCATATTTATCATCCTTAAGGCAGCAATCCCGTACTTTTTTAGCGGTTTTGAGAAAGTCGTTATTAAATAATAATACCTTCTCCACCTGTTCTGGAAAATAAACATGTTCTGGCATCGGCGCATTGCGGGTGGAGACCTGGCCAAAGAAGGTTCGATAGAAATCAAGAAAGCCTTTCAGCACTTGATCGTATTCCTGCCAAAAGCAGATATCTTTCAAGGCAGCGGCACCGCCTCTAATCTCCCAGCTGGGCAAGCCTTGCGGATAGCCAGTCAAGGCAATTTTTGCTGTTTCCGCATCTGTTGTTTGCAGAATCCTTAAATCTAAGGCCTTGTCGAAGAACTCCCGATACACATCGGGAATATGGGATTCAAAAAGGCTGTTCTGGCCGCCGTCAGTCAGGTTCGGGTTACTGGGATCAGCCAATTGCGCATTGCACAGTTCCTCTTTGCTGAAGACAATGAAATGATTGTGCAACATGCGGATGCTTGGCACGCCCGGCGAAGTCAGTGGCCATGTTGCATCCAAGCTGGCTTCACCGGCAATAACCAGCGACTGTTCTGGGTCAGGATATTGCTCCAGCATATACTCAATCATGATCTGGTTCATTCTATTCCAGACGTTCTTGACATGCTCAGGCAATTGCGTACGGCGTACTGGTCGGCCAAGCGGATTCAGAATACAGGCTGAAGTATTGTAGATGATTGATGCGTCAAATTCCAGGCTATGCCCAAGTGCTTTGCGGTACAGCAGGAGATTTTCTGGATTAGTCAATAGACCGTTGTTCTGCACCAAATCGTTCAAGTTTTCAGCACTATTAAAAAACTCATTCGGCTTCAAACCTTCCGGTACATTCAGCGGAATTGGCCTATACGGCGTGATGATTTCTCGTGGGCCTGATTGCATGTTGATCACTCGAAACTTAAAATAGGACGGCGAATCCGTCAGCAAACATCACCAGCCGGTCTATGGATGCCTTCTGACGTAGGCTTGTCCAGCTCAACGTAAAACTGCCTGAACAGGCATCGTAGGGAGCAGAGCGTTTTTTGTCAACAAAAAAGATGAGAGAAGCGGAGCGAGGAAGCGGCCAGAACTGGGTCGTGCTTATGAGATATAGCTGTAGCGATATAAAAAGATCATATTATATCGTTCTGAAAAAGCTCCTCAACCGAGCATCGATATTTTTTCCTGAGAACTTTTGCCTGCGCCCATTTATGCTCAATCGGATTAAGATCAGGAGAGTAAGGTGGCA
>NZ_JBLWEO010000087.1:0-17258 GCF_048287395.1 Candidatus Electronema sp. PJ
CGTTCGCTCAAAATACGGAACACTTTGAATTTGCGAAAAATATGTTCAATCACCTAGAGCCTGTTATGTACTTTGGGTCATAAACGTAACAAGTCGTTGAGCCATCAGAATGGCAAAGGCAACGAAGTGCAGGCCTGCAAGAGTCTGATCCAGCCGCTCATAGTCGCGTGCCAATCGCCAAAAGCGAGCCATCCAAGCGAAGCTGCGTTCGACGACCCAGCACCGTGGCAAGAGGATGAATCCTCGCTTGGCTGTTGGCAACTTGACGATATTGAGTCGAATACCGTGCTTTGCCGCTGCGTTCGCCGCCTGTTCGCCGGTATGGTTGAGGCGCGCGTCCATCGATTTCACGCAGCAGCATACGCAAGTCCCGGACAATTGCCTCGAACACCCCGGCTGCCAGCCATCGCTGGGCCTGCTGATAAACTGTGTGCCACGGCGGCAGGTCATTGGGCATGAAACGCCACTGCATCCCTGTGCGCACAATATACCGCAGCCCGTTGAAGACTGCGCGCAGAGAATGCTCCCGCTGCGGCCCATCCTCTCGCATCAAGGCCAGATAGGGGACGACAAACTCCCATTCATCGTCACTTACGTCGCATGCCTCTGAGATTATCATGCTCTGTGGCAAAAGTGCATAACAGGCTCTAGGGAATAAAACGTGTCCGCTATTGCGAAGACAGGTCAGTAAAAACTTTACAAGTATTTTTTTGCAAAAACAGATTTGTCATACTTGTCAAACGTCTGTGCAGATGAAGCAGCTTTTTGAAGAAAAGTGTATCAAATACACAGAGAATTGATGCGCTGCTGCGAAAACATACTTCTTGGCAGAGATTTTGTCAAGAGTTTTATCCGCATCAGAGATGTGATTTAAAAAAACGAAAGAATACAGAATGAACGCTATTGGCAGCACAGGTGCTCCGCTTGGCACAAGCCGCTGCAAACAAAAATACTGCTTGATTTTTCCTTTCGCAGGGATATGATGCAGTTGAATACCTGTCTCGTGCATGATGGGATGCTTTCAGCCGAAAACACACAGGAAACAATGCGCCGCACCTGCCTATTTTCTGGAGATAACCTTTGTTCCTCGCGAGAAGAGGCTCTGGCCAAATAAGAGTGTGCTCTACTCTGCCGAGAGCTTGCTCTTGTTTGAATCAAGTTCGTTCTATTTAAAATTAACCCTATTTTATTCAAACAGAAAGTTAATCTATTTTGAATAGAACATCTTCAGTTCAAATGCAAGCCATCTTTATTTTGAACAAAACCAGCTTCACCTAAATAAGAGATCACTCTCTTTTGAATCAAACGTCTTCTTTTCAATAAAGCGTCACGCCTTTCTTGAAAAGGCACTCTACGCGCAACCAACAGGAGGCAGTTATGATCGGAGGAAACATAGCAAATCTGCTGCAAGAAGCAAGCAAGATTAAAGAGGCGATGGAGAAAATCAGTGCTGGGCTGCCAGCAGGCATCTCAATCGCGGAGCTGGAGACTAAGATCAATGCGCTGAAAACATCGACAAAAGCAGTGGACGCGATTAACGCCGAGCGGACGCAGATGGTCAATGTCAAGGCCGATGATGTCAAAACGCTGAATGAGTACCTCATAATTATCCGTCTGGCAATCAAGTCGCTTTGCGGGCTGAACTCCTCGGAATACGAGATGGTTGGCGGCACAAGGGCAAGCGAGCGGAAAAAGCCAGTGAGGAAGCCCAAGCCGCAGGCGTGACTGCCTTGCGCAAGGAAGAGCAAACGGAGAAGTCTCCTCCGTTTGCCTGCCAGAATTCGCCAGATATTTCCTTTCTGCTGCTCATAGCAGGAATGTCCTAAGAGTTTCCTGTAGTTCTACTTCATCCCCGCATAATTTTTCATGTCTCAGCTCTTCACCCACCTGCACGTCCATACGCAGTATTCCATGCTCGACGGTGCCATCCGCATCGGCGACCTGATTGAGAAGACGAAAGAATACGGCATGAACGCCGTGGCCGTCACCGATCACGGGGCCATGTACGGCGCGCTGGAGTTCTACACCAAGGCGAAGAAGGCCGGGCTGCGGCCGATCATCGGCTGCGAGCTGTACATCGCCGAGACTGATCATCTCATTCACGACAAGAGCGCGGGCCACAACTTCCATCTCGTTCTGCTGGCAATGGACGAGACCGGCTACCGCAACTTGATGAAGCTGGCTTCGGTGGCGCAAACAGCGGGTTTCTACTACAAGCCGCGCATTGACCGCCGTCTGCTCGCCAGCCACCATGAAGGACTGATCGCCCTGTCCGCCTGCCTGCATGGCGAGGTGCCTTGGCTGATCAATCACGGCACGATGGACGCTGCCCGGCAAAAGGCTCTGGAGTTACAGCAGCTCTTCGGCGACAGGCTTTACTTTGAGGTGCAGGAGAACGGCATCCCGGAGCAGACGAAGGTCAACGTCGGCTTGCAGGAATTGGGCCATGATCTCGGCATCAAGCTGGTGGCGACCAACGACTGTCACTATCTCAACAAGGACGAAGCCTACGCCCACGAGGTGCTGCTCTGCATTCAGACCAGCAAGGTGATCAGCGATCCGGGCCGCTTCAAGTTCTCCACCGACGAGCTGTATTTCAAGCCGCCGGAGGTGATGGCCCGCCAGTTCAGCTGGTGCCCGGAAGCCCTGAGCAACACGATGGAGGTGGCGAGAACCACTTCCCCATCTTCCCGGTGCCTGCGGGCGAGTCGCTGGAAAGCCTCTTTGAGCAGGCCTGCCTGATTACGTCCGTCAAAATACGGCAGCGGCGAGCACTAAAATTCTTGACATCCAATGTGATTAGCGTATAGTTTTTCGGGCTGCATCCGATGAAAGACTGTGAAAAAATGCGCTGAACCATCCTGAACGACAGATGAATGAGAATTACAGCCAAATCATTGCCCGTTTAATTGAGGCAGCTCCGTTTGATATTGACCCGAACATTCGCATGGAGGGCAGGCCACCCTCCTCAGCCAGCTCAGAATTTCTGACCAACAAAGAGCAGGGCGACTGGGCGGAACGGGTTGTGCTGGCAGCAATCAATGAAAATTGCCCTGATCATCTTGCTGTTTCTTATGGACGAGGTGACGGGCTTGCTGCTGGTGATCCAGGTTTTGCTGATTTTTACAGAGAATATCAAGATGAGCTGAATACTATTGGCAAAAAGCCAGATATTTTGATTTTTAGACGTGCTGATTTTTTAGGTCGAGAACACGTTGATCTTGCAAATGAACAGACCGTCTCTCGTGCTGTTGCTGCGATTGAAGTGAGATCAAGCAGCTTTTTAGCGACGAAGTATGCTTTATTTATGAGCAATCGCATCAAGTACGCGGAACAGGAGTGCATGAGAGTTCGCAGACTCATTCTGCAAGAGCCATTCGCAACGTTGCTGCACCAAAAGAGTCCAGACCTGTTTGATCTTATCAATAATGCAGGATTATCCACCTTTCGTGAATTAGATTTCAGGTTTCGGAGCTGGTCTTCATCGGCGTTACTGCAAGAACTGTCAGAATATTTGAAGCTGCTTAAAGAACAGATAAAAATTTTGCATAAACGAGATTATCTGAGCATAACGCCTAAAGTTGAAGACTTAGCTCTTGTAAATCGCTGGATACAACGGTTCAACGTTCCTCACTATTACCTGCAAGTCTTCTTTGATAGAGCGTATATCATTTCTTTTCGCGAGATATTGGAAATCATTTCTGATTCGGCCAAGGAAGATGTTGTTTTCTCTGTCGAAAAAGATGTCAAAAATCAAGGAAAAACCACTATAAAAATTGCCATTCAGATTGGCAGGGAGATTATTGGCCGCATGGACATGCCAGAGCATAAATCTGCTTTGAAAGAGTTGGAAAGAGGAAGACTCTTGTTTTATGTGACTTTTTCAGGCGGCAGAGGTTATCTTGATCCAGAAGTTTTCTACCATGAACTTATGTGCAATGTTTGAAGAGCATGACTATATAAGCAAGGTTGGTGATAATCATAGAAAAAGCTATGGTCAATATTTCACCCATCCTGAAATTGCTCGTTTTATGGTGAATTGGGTATTGGAATCAGGAGTTGATCATATCCACGATCCAGGTTTTGGCCTTGGCGCGTTTTATCACGCAGTCAACAGGAAACACCAGATATTATTTACAGCAACAGAAATTGATAGAAAAATTATTAATTATTTAGAAGAAAAGAATTCTTGTTTTTTTAATTTTATTAAAAATGATGACTACCTCATGTCTTGGGGGATGAAGCATGGAAATATTGTATGCAACCCTCCATATATGAGGTTTCAAAAATTTGCTAATCGTCATAGTGTCTCTGGTTTATTTCAAGAAAAAATTAATCTTCGACTGTCTGGATACACAAATGTCGCTTCAGCTTTTCTCTTGAAATCCTTGTCAGAATTAGATGGAACAGGCAGATTGGCATATATAATGCCAATTGAATTTCTTAATACTGGCTACGGTGAGATTGTTAAAAGCAAGCTGATTGAGAACAGGCATTTGTTTGCAATAATTAAAATTGACTGTGAAAAGGATGTCTTTCCTGATGCAATAACATCTATTTGTATGATTTTATATGATAGCAAGAGAAATTTTGATGAGCTAATTTTCCATACTATAAAAAAGATAGGCGAGCTAACTGTTCATTTTGACAAAGGAGTAAGCACGACTGTCTCTTATGCGAGATTAAAAGCTAATGAGAAGTGGGCACCATATTTTCAAGAAAAAAGAATAGTATCCACTAAAAATTTAGTTCATTTAAGCAGTTATGGAGTATTCAACAGAGGGATAGCGACTGGAGCAAATGAATTCTTCGTTTTACGGCCTTCAGATGTGCAGAATAAAAAAATATTTAAAGATGAATACTTACCGTGCATTACAAGAAGCTCTCATGTGAAAAATCCTATTTTTGACTATGGGGATTTTGATCAGCTCATGAAAGATGACAACACTGTTTTTCTTTTTTCAGCTCATGCAAATCATTCTCATGAGGCAGAACAATATATTCAATATGGACAGAAAAATGGTTTTCATGAACGGTTTTTAACTAAAAATAGGAAGCCTTGGTATAAGACGGAAAGACGGAAACCTGCCCCACTGCTTTTGGGCGTGTTTTCCCGAGGAGGATATAAAATTATCCTTAATCGTACTAATACATTGAATTTGACATGCTTTCATGGATTTCAGCCAAATCTCTTTGGCACCAAATATATTAAACCGCTTTTTCTATATTTGCTTTCTGAGTCAGGGAAAAAAATAGTTTCACTGGTGATGCGAAACTATGGAGACCGTTTGGATAAATTCGAGCCAAACGACATCAATCAAGCCTTGGTACCATCTACACATTTCTTTGATAAGATTCAAGATGACATGACGGAACAGGCGATTTTATATATAAAAAAAAACGGCGCAGTGCCATCGTGGGTTGACGATATTTTTGCATCGCTGATTAATTAGCAGGCCGTATTTTTCCTCTTTTTGTTATTCCTCCTTAATGGCTACAACTTTCACCCACCTGCACGTCCACACGCAGTATTCCATGCTCGACGGTGCCAGCCGCATCGAAGACCTGATTGAGAAGATGAAAGAATACAGCATGAACGCCGTTGATAGAATAGACACTCTGCTTGAAATAAGCCGCTGCAAACAAAAATACCGCTTGATTTTTTCTTTCGTAGGAATGATAATGAGGTTGAATGTCTATCTCGTGCAAAATACGAGAATCTTTAGACAAAAAGTGCAGAGAAAGACGCGCCGCACCTTCCTGCTTTCTAAAGATAGCCTTTATTCCTCACGAAAGGAGGCTCTGGCCAAACAAGAGTGCGCTCTACTCTGCCGAGAGCTTGCTCTTGTTTGAATCAAGTCCGTTCTATTTAAAATTAACCCTATTTTATTCAAACAGAAAGTTAATCTAACTTGAATAGAATATCTTCCGTTCAAATGCAAGCCAGCTTAATTTTAAACAGAACCTGCTTCACCTAAACAAGAGATCACTCTCTTTTGAATCAAATGTCTTCTTTTAAACAAAGCGTCACGCCTTTTTTGAAAAGGCATTCTACGCGCAACCAACAGGAGGCAGTTATGATCGGAGGAAACATAGCAAATCTGCTGCAAGAAGCAAGCAAGATCAAAGAGGCGATGGAGAAAATCGGTGCTGGGCTGCCGGCAGGCATCTCAATCGCGGAGCTGGAGGCGAAGATCAATGCGCTGAAAACATCGACAAAAGCAGTGGACGCGATTAACGCCGAGCGGACGCAGATGGTCAATGTCAAGGCCGATGATGTCAAAACGCTGAATGAGTATCTCATAATCATTCGTCTGGCGATCAAGTCGCTTTGCGGGCTGAATTCCTCGGAATATGAGATGGTTGGCGGCACAAGGGCAAGCGAGCGGAAAAAGCCGGTGCGGAAGCCCAAGCCGCAGGCGTGACTGCCTTGCGCAAGGAAGATAACACAGAAGTACCTCCTCTGTCCTTCAGTCGGCAACGCAGACACGGCGGCAGATGCGCCTTGTCTGCGTATAGTTCCTTGATCTCAGCTCTCAATCGCTCATGAACAGAACTGCTTCTTCCATCAATATCCGTCAAGACATTCTGCAAAAGATATGCTTAATTGCTGAACAGCAGCATCTCAAAGCGGAACGACTTGTCAATTCCATCCTTGAGCAATATTTGCAAAATTTCCCTGCTTCTGCGTCGCCGTCGCCAGACGCTTCTTTCCTGTTGTCAATAGCAGGCATGTTCAATGGCAAAGAAGATGATGCCTCTGAACGTGTTCAGGAAATCGTCAGTGATTACATAGCAGGAAAATATGCGCAAGAAAGCGATTCTTGACTCCGGGTTCCTTTACGCGACAATTGACATAAAAGATCGGAATCATCTGCGCGTGACGCAGGCTTTGCCGACTGTGACGGAGCAAATCCTCCTGCCGGTTCCGGTTCTTGTTGAAGTAAGCTATCTGCTTTCCGCCCGTATTGGACACAGTGCTATGCGCCAATGTGTGCGGCAGCTTGCCGACAGTCCGATAGAACTACTTTCCATCCTCCCTTCTGACCTGCCCCGCATTCACGAATTGCTTGAGCAATACGCTGATTTAAAGCTGGATTTCACCGATGCCGCCATAGTCACTTTGGCGGAACGGCTGGACATTCAAAAGATTCTGACCGTTGATTTGCGGGATTTCGGTACAATCCGTCCGAAACATTGCCCGCATTTCGATATCATCCCTGCATAATTTTTCATGTCTCAGCCCTTCACCCACCTGCACGTCCACACCCAGTATTCCATGCTCGACGGTGCCATCCGCATCGGCGACCTGATTGAAAAGACGAAAGAATACGGCATGAACGCTGTGGCTGTCACCGACCACGGAGCCATGTACGGCGCGCTGGAGTTCTACACCAAGGCCAAGAAGGCGGGCATCAGGCCGATCATCGGCTGCGAACTGTACATCGCCGAGACCGATCACCTCATCCACGATAAGAGCGCGGGCCACAACTTCCACCTTGTTCTGCTGGCGATGAACGAGGACGGCTACCGTAACCTGATGAAGCTGGCCTCGGTGGCACAAACGGCGGGCTTCTATTACAAGCCGCGCATTGACCGCAAGCTCTTGGCCAGCCACCACGAAGGCTTGATCGCCCTCTCCGCCTGCTTGCACGGCGAAGTGCCTTGGTTGATCAGCCACAGCGGCATGGACGCAGCGCGTGAAAAAGCTCTTGAGCTGCGCCAGCTCTTCGGCGACCGCCTCTACTTCGAGGTGCAGGAGAACGGCATCCCGGAGCAGACGAAGGTCAACACAGGCTTGCAGGAATTGGGCAATGATCTCGGCATCAAGCTGGTGGCCACCAACGACTGCCACTATCTCAACAAGGACGAAGCCTACGCCCACGAGGTGCTGCTCTGCATTCAGACCAGCAAGGTGATCAGCGATCCGGGCCGCTTCAAATTCTCCACTGATGAGCTGTACTTCAAGCCGCCGGAGGTGATGGCCCGCCAGTTCAGCTGGTGCCAAGAGGCCCTGAGCAATACGATGGAAGTGGCGGAACGCTGCGACCTCAAGCTGAAGTTCGGCGAGAACCACTTCCCCATCTTTCCGGTGCCTGCGGGCGAGTCGCTGGAGAGCCTCTTTGAGCACGCCTGCCGCGACGGCCTTGAGCAGCGGCTGGCCCTGCTGCGCGAGTTGCAGGAGGTCAGCCCGGAGCTGGAGGCGCAGTACCGCGAGCGGCTGGAGATGGAGATCAAGGTCATCCAGAAGATGGGCTTTTCCGGCTACTTCCTTATTGTTGCTGACTTCATCAACTGGGCCAAGAGCAAGGGCATCCCTGTAGGTCCAGGAAGGGGGAGCGGGGCGGGCAGCCTCGCCGCCTACTGCATGGCGATCACCGACATTGACCCCATCCCCTACGGCCTGCTCTTTGAGCGCTTTCTCAACGTTGAGCGAGTATCTATGCCCGACTTTGACGTGGACTTCTGCAAAGACCGGCGGGATGAGGTGATTGATTACGTTCGCCAGCGTTATGGCGGCGATGCGCACGTGGCCCAGATTGTCGCCTACGGTTCGATGAAGGCGCGGGCCGTGCTGCGCGACGTGGGCCGGGTGCTGGAGATTCCCCTGCCGCAGGTTGACCGGATTGCCAAGCTGGTGCCGGAAGAGCTGAAGATCACCCTGAAGAAGGCCATCGAGCAGGAACCCCGCCTGCGCGACGCGATGCGGGAGGAGAGCATCCAGAAACTGCTTAAGGTAGCGCAGACGCTGGAGGGGCTGGCCCGGCACAAGTCAACGCACGCCGCCGGGGTGGTGATCTCCCCCAAGCCGATGGTGGAGTATCTGCCCGTCTGCATCGGCCCGGACAAGGAGATACTCACCCAATATGACATGAAATACACCGAGATGACCGGACTGATCAAGTTCGACTTTCTCGGCTTGAAGACCCTGACAGTCATAGACCGCGCCCTGAAGCTGATCAAGCAGGACATCGGCCTTGAGGTGGAGCTAAACAAGATACCAACCGACGATCAGAAGACCTACGACCTGCTCTGCAAGGGCAGCAGCTTGGGAGTATTCCAGCTCGAAAGCGACGGGATGCGCGAGCTGCTGATCAAGATGGCCCCGGAGCAGTTCACCGACCTCATCGCCCTCGTCGCTCTCTACCGGCCTGGCCCGCTCGACTCCGGCATGGTGGATCAGTTCGTGGAGACCAAGCATGGCCGCCGTCCTGCCGAGTACCCTTTGCCGCAGATCAAGGAGGTGCTGCGGGAGACCTACGGGGTCATCGTCTATCAAGAGCAGGTGATGAAAATCTCCAACATCCTCGCCTCCTACAGCCTCGGCGACGCAGACATCCTCCGCCGGGCTATGGGCAAGAAGATCCCGGAGGAGATGGAGAAGGAGCGCGGCAAGTTCATGGCCGGGGCCAAGGTTAATGGCATCCCAGAAGAGCGGGCGGCCTATGTCTTTGACTTGATGGCGAAGTTTGCGGGTTACGGATTTAATAAGTCACACTCCGCCGCCTACGCCCTCGTCGCCTACCACACCGCCTATCTGAAGGCCCACTATCCTGCCCAGTTCCTGGCCGCACTCCTCTCCTGCGACGTGGACAACACCGACAAGGTGGTGAGGTACATCAACGAATGCAGGCAGATGAGCATTGAGGTGCTGCCGCCGGACATCAACGAGTCGTACCATGACTTCACGGTTATCAAAGACCGCATCCGCTTTGGCTTGGCGGCGGTGAAGGGCGTGGGCGGCGCGGCCTTGGATTCGGTCATCGAGGAGCGACGCAAGGCACCGTACACATCCTTGGCCGACTTCTGCGGGCGGGTGGATTCAAGCCGGGTCAACCGCAAGGTGCTGGAGAACCTGATCAAGGCCGGGGCGTTCGACTCCATGCGGGCCAAGCGGGCGCAGCTGATGGAGGTCTTGGATACAACCATCGAGCAGGCCAAGACCGTGCAGCGCGACCGGATGAGCGGCCAGATGAGCCTGTTTGCCGTTGGCAAGAAGAGCGGCAGCAGCCCAGCAGCAGAGGTCAAAATGCCAGACATAGCGGAATGGCAGCCGCTCGTCAAGCTCGGCTTTGAGAAGGAGACGGTCGGCTTCTTCCTCACCGGCCATCCCTTGGATGGCGCGATTGAGCACATCCGCATGATCTCGGATTCAGACCTTGAGGCCCAGGAAAACTGGCGCGACGGCCAGGTAGTGCGGGTCGGTGGCCTCATTCAACGTTTCAAGGAGCATAGATCAAAGAAAGGCGACCGCATGGCCTTCACCGTGCTGGAGGACATGAGTGCCAGCGTCGAGGTCGTCGTCTTTCCAGAAGTCTTTGCCCGCTGCTCGCACCTGCTTGGCAACGACCAGCCGCTGATTGTCCAGGGCACAGTGCAGGTCAGCGAGCGTGGCGCAAACATCATTGCCGACAACATTCTGCTCTTGACCCAGGCGATGGAGGAATTCATCGCCAAAGCCACGATCAAAATCCAGGCTGCCCGTACTAGCCGCCAGCAACTCCTTGAGCTAAAAGACCTGCTCTATCAATTTCACGGCCCAGTGCCAGTCAAAATCACTCTGCACTTTGATGGCAGAGGTGAGGTGGACATTGAGCCGCATTCGGATCTCAAAGTGCGGCTTTGCCCAGATTTTTGCCAGCAGGTAAAAGAATCTTTTGGCCAGAAATGTCTGAAGGTAGAAAAGCGGAAGGCGGAGGCACGGCAACGGAAGAGCGAGGGTAGGGAGCGGTAAGAAGCAGCTTTCCCGCTCCCTACAAATCTTCTGGTTTCAGCCCGGTGTGCTTGGCAAGGCGGGCCAACATGCGGGGACTGATCTCTTCATTATCATGAAAGGCAAATACCACATCAGGCCAGCCAGCCAGCTCCAATGTTTTGTGCGAGCCGCTCTGCCGTTTGACGCTCCAGCCGATGCGGATCAGTGCCGCCAAGAGACGCTTTGCCTTGACTGAAGGCCATTCGCTCATGCTGCTGCCAAGCCTATAGAGAGAGGAAAAGGGCGGCATTTCTGCGTCTCAAGCCGCTCGGCCAGCACCCGCAAGGCCAAGACCTCCGCTCGTGCGGCGGCAATGTCGGCGGTATTGCCGTATGCCAGCACACCAGGCAAATCTGGTACTTCCGCGAGCCAGCGGCCATCTTCCTCCTGCTCGCATTCAATGAGATACTGCTGCATGGGCACCTCCTCTTGTCTTTGCTTTGACTGCTTCTGCTGCGCATTGGCCATGATTTCAGCATACCGCCCAGCCGGGTTTTCCGCAACCATCCACCATGCGCATTCTAAATTTCCGGTCTGGAGACAAGAAAGAATCCATTGCTCTTCTCGCAGTATTCTTTGCATAATTCCTAGAAAAGATTCCTTTCTTACTCGCTGACAAAGGAGTTTGGCTTGGCCACAGAGGAGTTTTGCCGACTTGCAAAGGAGTTGAAGTCGGCAGAAAAGGAGTCTGGCCGAGTACCAAAGGAGTTTGGTCAAGCCGCAGAGGAGTTTTGCCGATTATAACTCCTTTCTTAGTCGGCCAGACTCCTTTGTGGCTAACCAGGAAAGGAGTTTGGCCAAGCAAAACTCTTTTCCTACCGACTTCAACTCCTCTTCTGCCGAGTAGAACTCCTTTCTTACCGAGCCAAACTCCTTTACCAACGAGCCGTACTCTTCCCTGGCGTATTGGAAAAGCTGCTTAATCCCCAAGAGAACGTGAATGCCTGAGTTGTGTGGAAGCCCTAATCTCTTGAAAAGACAGCGCGCGTCCGACGACTGCCAGTCTTCAGACTATGCACGGAAACTGCCACCTTAAGGTAGGGGATAAGCCGCCGAAAAAAGGAGGACAATATTGTACAATACGCTGGAGTCTGCTCTGAAGTCGTCGCAAAAAAGACAGCACAGGATTACAGAAGAGGCAACATGCGGGAAAGATGGAAGATCAGCAGTATAATGCTCGTATTGCACGACAAACTCTCGCGAAAAAATTTGCGTATTGAGCTAAGATTTGCTATAAAATAAGATCGAACTTGTTCAACAAGCAATCGAGCCGGATCCAATTCATCCTATTGAAAGCTATTTCAAGCAAAGATCCGGGAGGTCTCCCGCACGAAATACAACGTGCGTCGGCAGCATCAAGTCGCTTCAGCAAATCAGGAAAAGCACTCGGAGAACTGCCGAAGAACGGTTCGCACGATTCCCCTTCAGCCGCAGCTGGCTTCTTCCTACGGTATAGACAGAGAAGTTATTCCACATACCTTTGTAAACCCATTGAATGGCGAACGCTGCGGCCAAGGCGGCGCAGGAGTGAGATGAAGAAGAACACCGCAAAAGTTTTGATCGTCGATGACGACAAAGCACACCGATACATGCTCGGTTCCATTCTCTCGAACTGGGGCTGGTTGTGCGTGGAGGCGGACGACGGCGAGAATGCTGTGGAGGTGGTGCGCGGCGGCCCTTTTGACTTGGTACTGATGGATGTCTGCATGACCAAGATGAATGGCTTAGAAGCACTGCGGAAAATTCGAGCCATTAATCCAGCTATCCCTGTTGTCATGCTGACAGGCAATTCTTTTGTCGAAACAGCTGTGGAGGCTCTGAAGCTGGGGGCGCATGACTATCTGACCAAGCCGGTTGATATGGAGCGGTTGCGCCGGACAGCGGAAATTGCGATGGGGCACCGGCAACCTACCAACATGTCGGCGGAGCCGCATGGCGGTCAACCTTTTGATGAGCACGGCAGGATTATTGGTTCTTCTCCACCCATGCAGGCTCTCTGGGATCTCATTGTCCAGGTCGCGCCCAGCGAGGCCACTGTGTTGATCAGCGGCGATTCAGGCACGGGCAAGGAGTTGGTTGCTTCAGCCTTGCATTACCGGAGTCTCCGCAAGGACGGCCCTTTTGTGAAGGTAAACTGCGCAGCCTTAGCCGAGACCCTGCTTGAATCCGAGCTGTTCGGCCATGAGAAGGGATCGTTCACTGGCGCAGACCGGCGGCGCGAAGGCTGTTTTGTGCAGGCCCAGCATGGCACCCTCTTTCTTGATGAGATCGGCGAGACTACCCCGTCCATGCAGGCCAAGCTCCTGCGGGTGCTGCAAGAGCATGAACTCCAGCGGGTCGGCAGCCAGGAGATTGTCACAGTAGATGTTCGGGTCATCACTGCAACCAACCGCAACTTAGAGGTAGCGGTACGCGAAGGCCGTTTCCGCGAGGATCTCTACTATCGCTTGAATGTGGTCACGCTTGATGTGCCCTCCCTACGCGAACGAATCGGTGATATCCCCCTGCTCACCGATTTTTTCATCCGCCGTTGCGCCAAGCGGAACAAACGAAAGCTCAAAGGGATCACGCCAACCTGTATGGACGTGCTTAACCGCTATCCCTGGCCAGGCAACGTGCGTGAGTTGGAAAACGCCATCGAGCGGGGCGTGATTTTGACGCGGGGCGAATACTTAGATGTGGAAAGCCTGCCCCTTTCCATCCAGCGCTGGTTGAGCATGAACCGAAAGGAGGATGCTGGGCCGCAAGGCACACTCAAAGGGGCAGAATTACAGCTCATCGTTAAGACCCTTATCGCTACTGGCGGCAATAAAAGCGAGGCTGCTCGCCGTCTTCAGATCACCCGCAAGACTCTGCTCAACAAGCTGAAGAAGTATGGGCTAGACAGCAACCTTTCCTAAAGGCAACCCTTTCAGCCGCCGGGCAGAAGAATTTTGCATCAGGCGGTTGACGGCTAGCTCTGGCTATGGTAAAGACTTGAGCTTTCAGGCAGAAGGGAGGCCGCGCAGTTCTATGTCCTTCCGCTTCCCCTTCCAGCAAAAAAACTCTGTGCAATGAGCTGCCGGACTGTCCGGCAAAGGAGAGAGACTGTCCATGCGAACCAATATTGTCCATGCCGGTGCTGGCGAACTTACCTACGAGATTCGTAATATCGTCAATGTCGGCAATCAGCTTCAGGCCTTGGGCGTAACTGTGAACTGGGAAAACATTGGTGACCCAGTAGCCAAAGGCGAGCAGATTCCAGCTTGGATGAAGAATATTGTCGCGGCAGCGGCCCAGGAGGATGCGAGCTACGGTTATTCGCCAACAAGAGGCGTATTGGCGACCCGACAGTTTATTGCCGAGCAGACTAACGCTTTAGGCGGGGCGCAGATCACGCCAGAGGACATTCTTTTTTTCAACGGCCTGGGCGACGCGATCTCTAAGGTCTTCGGCTTTCTCCGGCCTACAGCGCGGGTGATTGTGCCTACGCCCAGTTATACCACCCATTCCTCTGCTGAGGCTGCTCATGCTGGTGACAGCCCGCTGACCTACATCCTTGACCCGAACAAGAAATGGTACCCGGACTTAGATGACTTAGAGAACCATGTCAAATACAATCCGGCGATTGCGGGCATTCTGGTCATCAACCCGGACAACCCGACTGGCGCAGTCTATCCTGAGAGCATCCTGCGAGCGATAGTTGACATCGCTGACCGCTACGACCTTTTCATCGTTTGCGACGAAGTCTATCAGAATATGGTGTATAACGGCACCAAAGCTGTGCCGCTGGCCACGCTGATCGGCAAGCGGGTGCCTGCTATTTGCCTGCGGGGCGTGTCAAAAGAGATGCCTTGGCCGGGCGGTCGCTGTGGTTGGATGGAAGTCTATAACGGCCACCATGACTGTATGTTCGAGAAATACACCAAATCCATCCTCAACGCCAAGATGATGGAGGTCTGCTCCACCACCTTACCGCAACTCGTCTTGCCCAAGGTGGTAACGCACCAGGAATACCCCAAGTATCTCAACGAGCGCATCCGCCGCTATGAAAAATACTCGAACATCGCCTACACCATCCTCAAAGACATCAAAGGGGTGTTAGTCAACCGCACCAACGGCGCGTTCTATATGAGCGTGGTCTTTGAACACGGTCTGCTGAATCACAAACAGAGCCTGCCCATCGTCAAGGACGAGGTTCGCACGACTGTTGAGAAAATGGTCAGCGGCCCTGGAGTAGAGCCGGATAAACGTTTTGTCTATTATCTGCTCGGCTCAACCGGTATCTGCGTGGTGCCGCTCTCGTCCTTTGCCACCACCTTGCAGGGCTTCCGCATCACCCTACTCGAGCGCGACGAGGAGACCTTCACCCGCATCTTCCGCACTATTGCCGAGTCTATCCGGCAGTACACCACCTCAGCATGAGGGTGGTGTTGAATCCGTTGATTTTTTTTTAATTTTCTTGACATGACTGAGTGGATGCTGTTTTATAGGGGACTGCGGCTTCTCTGCCGCTTACACTATTGATGTTCAGTACACGGAACACGGTGTAAATCCGTGGCATATCCCAGTGCTGTAACCCCGGGTGTATGTGCTTATTGCGACGATGGCCACTGTTTCTTTTAAGAAATGGGAAGGCCGCGATAAGTTGTGGGGAAGCCAGAAGACGAGCTGAACATCCTTATCAACAAGAACACGATGGCAAAGGGTTCTGGAGAGCAACAGCTCTGCCAGGACTCGTGCGTACTGGCAGGGCAAAGCATGAACCAGGAGGTTCATCATGCAAACCCAGCTAGAAGCAGCGCGTGCAGGCCGTATTACTCCGCAGATCAATACCATTGCCCAGAATGAGGGACTCAGCACTGAGCTGGTGCGTAGTCGCGTAGCAGCAGGCGAGATCGTGGTTCTTAGCCATCCTCAGCGACCCCAGCAAAGGGTGGTTGGCCTTGGCACAGGACTACGTACCAAGGTCAATGCCTCTATAGGCACCTCCTCTGATATCTGTGATCTTAATCTTGAGGTACGGAAGGCGCAGATCGCAGCCAGTGAGGGTGCTGATACGCTCATGGAGCTGTCGGCTGCCGGGGATATGGATATTATTCGCCGGGCAATACTGAGTGCTGTCGATCTGCCTGTAGGCACTGTGCCGCTCTATCAGGCATTCCGTGAGACGGCCTTGCGCTATGGTGATCCCAGCAAGCTCGACCCAGAGCTGCTCTTTGAGACTATAGAGAAGCAGCTGGCTGATGGCGTGAGCTTTATGGCGATCCACTGTGGCATTAATCAATACACCATCGAGCGGTTAAGAAAACAGGGGTATCGGTATGGCGGCTTGGTCTCCAAAGGTGGTACCTTCATGGTTGCCTGGATGGATAAGCAGGGCAAAGAGAACCCGCTCTACGAGCAATTCGATAGAGTATGCGCGTTGATGAAGAAGTATGATGCGGTGCTCTCGCTTGGGAATGGTATTCGGGCAGGTGCTATCCACGATAGTCATGATCGCGCCCAGGTAGCAGAGATGGTGACTAACTGTGAACTCGCAGAGCTTGGTAGAGGTATGGGTTGCCAAATGATGGTTGAAGGGCCAGGTCATGTGCCCCTAGATGAGATTGCCGCCAACATCCTCTTGGAGAAGCGGATGAGTGGTAATGCGCCGTATTATGTACTTGGCCCTCTGCCCTTAGATAGTGGGGCTGGTTATGATCATCTCAGCGGCGCGATTGGTGCAGCCCATGCTGCTTGGCATGGCGCAGACCTGATTTGCTATATTACCCCAGCTGAGCACCTTGCTTTACCCAATGAAGAAGATGTGCGGCAGGGTGTCAGGGCTGCTAGGTTAGCTGTGCGCGCTGGTGATCTTGCCAAATACCCAGGTCGCCGGGAGAATGAAAAGGCAGCGGCTAAGGCCCGGCGTGATATGCACTGGGATACGCTTGACCAGCACCTCCTCTTTCCTACAACCGCCCAGGCCTTGCGAGCTGAACGAAGTCCCCAACACAGCGACACCTGCACCATGTGCGGGGACTTCTGCGCTATGAAGCGGGGAGCAGCTCTCTTTCGCCATGACATGAGTGGCGATAAAGCCTGTAGTGTCTAAACAACACAAGTTCAACTCAGCCAGAAACGAGTTCTCCTCGTTTGCCCAGGAGTTTGGCTCGGTAAGAAAGGAGTTGTACTCGCTAGCAAAGGAGTTTGGCCGACTAAAACTCCTTTCTTACTCGGCAGAACTCCTTTCTGGCTTACTTAAACTCCTCTTGTACTCGGCCAGACTCCTCTTCTGCCGAGTACAACTCCTTTGCAAGTCGGTAGAACTCCTCTGTTGCCAAGCCAAACTCCTTTGTCAGCGAGTAAAAAAGGAGTCTTATCTCAGGGTGATGTAAAAAATATAGCTGTAGCGATATAAAAAGATCATATTATATCGTTCTGAAAAAGCTCCTCAACCGAGCATCGATATTTTTTTCTGAGAGCTTTTGCCTGCGCCCATTTATGCTCAATCGGATTAAGATCAGGAGAGTAAGGTGGC
>NZ_JBLWEO010000088.1:0-8625 GCF_048287395.1 Candidatus Electronema sp. PJ
ATGTGGACATCAACTTGAATTCCTGCCACCTTACTCTCCTGATCTTAATCCGATTGAGCATAAATGGGCGCAGGCAAAAGTTCTCAGAAAAAAATATCGATGCTCGGTTGAGGAGCTTTTTCAGAACGATATAATATGATCATTTTATATCGCTACAGCTATATCCCTGCCAGTGTATGCACGGGCAGGCGCAGCTTGGTTTCGCCTTCAATCCGCACTGCCACTGTTTCCCCGTCTTTGGCCAGATATGCGCCCTGAGTCGTTACAAAGAGGGTGTTGAGATGCGTCTTCATAATGCCGTCATTCTCGCCAGATAATTTTCCACTCTGTTCTTTTTTCCGGCTGTTTGGGGTAGGCAGGTGTCCAGCAGAGAGCAGCTTTCGCAGCGTTTGCCGTATTCTGGTGGCGGCGTACTTGTGCCGGAAAGCAGTTCATGCAGCCGGGCCGCAGCATCCTCTGTAATGCGGCGCAGCCGTTGGTCAAACTCCACTTCGGTGCGCCGTTTCGTTACGCCGTAATAAAACGCGCCCGCCGGAACTGTGCAGTCCAGCATCTCTTCCAAGCAGAGGGCTTGAGCGCAGAGCTGCACCAAATCAGAATCGTCTTTTTTCGGCTTGCCGTGTTTGTATTCCACTGGAAAAGGCTGCCATGCTTTATCTGGCTGCCGCCGGAACTCCACCACATCAGCCCGGCCAGCCAGTCCAAGCCGCAGGGAACGCAGTGGCATGTCGTATTCAATCTTTACCGTGCCTCTGGAATCGCTGCCAGCCTCATGCACATGCTCATGGAGAAGCCGCCCTTCGGCAGTAAGCCGATTTTCTGTCCAAACTTGCTCCAAGTGGATCAAGGCGCATTGGCGTGGACAGAAAAGCAGATGCTGAAGCGCGGAAATCATGAGAAGGTTGTCTTCTGAATACATCTCGCTACAGCATTTCTTGTGCTGTCACGCCTTGCGGCACTTTGCCGTGAGCAAAAGACACTTCATAATCAGCAAAAGACCTTGGCGGAGCTGACTTGTCTTTCCGCTTCACTTGCACCAGCTCAAAGAGCTTGCCCGCCGGAGCATTGCCCAACGTGCTTTCGTGCTTGAAGACAATGAGCTTGCGGGCTGACATTTCCCCTCTGGTGGCAGAGCGGTCATGGTCAAACATGCTGATCAGCGCATCCCAGAGCAGTTGCAGATCAGCCTCAGAAAAGCCGGTGTTTTTGGCAAAGGCAGCGGAAATGTAACCGTGCGCACGGTACAGCCCAAAAGGAATGTAGGCTTTCCGGCCCATCGTCCGGTTGTCGCCGCTTTGCGCATCCGCTTCCTTTTCCGTCTCAACTGCCATACGGGTGATGCTGGCCTCCAGCGGCACGACCGGGTCAACGCTCTCGGCAAAGCTGAACTGCACTGGCCCCCGCACTTGGCCGCAATTGTTCTTTGTGGTGGACATCACCGCCCCGAACGTCCGCACATCAAAGAAATTGGCGCACATCCAATCGCGGGCTTTCTGTATCTTGTCGCCTTTCTCTTCTTTCACTGCATCATAAGCAGGCTGTCTGCGATTGGCCAGCACAGCCTTTTCTTTAACATAAATATTGTACTTCGCTTCTTCGCCCTTCAAGGCTTCCACAAAGTTACGGATTTTTCGCTTCAGGCAAACATCAGTGACGATGCCGTGGCTGGTTTCCGGGTCAATGCGGGGCATATTGCCGGAATCAGGGTCGCCGTTAGGGTTTCCGTTCTTGACATCAAAAAGATAAACAAACTCATAGCGGTTCTGGATATGATCGCTCATTTTTCGTCTCCTTTTTCTTCGCCTTCTTTTTTGCGCCAAAGAAGGTTTCTTTGCTGATAATAGCCTATTGCAAACAGACCTTGCTCCTGCAAATCAAGATGCGCCGGGAAGTAGTTGATATTTTCCATGAGCTGACCAATACGGCGGTCAGACAGATAGCCATACTCAGCTTTGCTGATATGATGCTGGGCAAGCCGCAGCAGACGAGGGAAAACTGCCTGCGGCGTTGCTGAAGCTGCACCATAAAAGCGGTCTCTGATTGTCGTGTTGATCTTGCCGAGCGCATCAAGCTGGGCTTTTTCCATGACAGCAAACAGTCCGCCGAGCAGATACGGCACCATCTTTTCATTCTCATCCCAAGACATAGGCACCTCCATACCATAATTTCTGATTAAAACTGCTTTCAGGATCGCGGCCCGCAAATAGCTTATGCGTTGATCCGCTCGAATCCGGCCTAAAACGCCATGATACAAGTTGAGCGGATATTTGCCATCCTCCAAAATAGAACGCATCAGCGCACCGCCCAGAAGCGGAGAAATGTCCTTTGTCTCCCGTGCTGTCTCTTTGAGCAGATGCCAGAGACCTGGATATTCAGTGTCTTTCTCTGAACGGTCTGTCAGCTCAAGCCGCTGAAAATGGCGGCCTATCCGCTGCGTAAGTTCCTCCACACTGCATGAATGACAAAAACGCAGAGCAAGACGGGCTTTATTCAAAGAAAAGCCTAAAATATAAAAAGGAACTTTGCCGTCATAGTTGGGAATTCTTGGATTCTCACCTTTTTTTGCCGCTTTCAGAAAAGCGGCGAGCTGGGCATCATTTCCTCCATCCGCCTCATACGGATTCAGCACCTGCCCAAAGAAATCTTCAACCGGAGATTCCTGCGCTGTCCAAAAAACCGTCATCACATCGCCAATGCTTAACCGCTGCTTTTTGCTGCGAAAAAGATATTTCAATGCTGCGGAACTCTTAAATTCATCAATGACATGAATCGGCGCATTTTCTCCCCGTGATTTTCCATAAGATTCATAGGCGTTTTCATTGAACGAAACCAACGATGCACCAGAGCCGAACTTAAATTGGGCGTATTGCTGCTGTATATTGCCCCGTTCGTTAGTCACTAACGAACGGCCCTGCGGACATTCCTGCTGCTGTTTCTGCTCAAGATACTGTTGCCACAACGCCCGCACCGCTGGCCGCTCGTGAATGAAACTTCGTTCGCCTTCCAGCTCAAAGGCCACCCATTTGCCATGCGTGCCGCAGATTTCATCCCACAGCGACAGTGCGGGAGAATCCGCCGGATTCCATGTTGCAAGAAAGGCTTTCACCGCGAGAATACCCGGATCATCTGAAGCACCCGCAACTTTACTCACCAATTCGGCAAAGGATTTTTTATGCACAGGCTTTTCCGTATCACCAGACATGCCAAAAATATAATCCGCTTTATCTACTAGAAAGTTTGGCGTTGTTGCTGCACCAGAAGAGCGGACATTGACTGTATTACTGTACGGCGCAATAGACGCACGAAATTCGTATTTATTGGCCGCGATTTTTGTGCGGAGTTCACGCGGCTCGCCGACCATTTTGCCGTCATGATTCAGGATGATGCTGAAACCGATTTCTTCCCGGCTGAATCCCAAGGGGGGAATATCCGGGTCCTCTGCCTCAGCCAGGCGGTCATAATAGGTGATCAAATTTTGAAAGATCATATCCGCACCTCCTGCCCTGCACAGTCCACTGCGCCATTGATCATCACTGCCCGAAAGAAATGCGGCTGCATGTTGTCGGTAAAGTCTATGTGATGGAGCATGTAGCCTAAATCACGCTTTCCCTTATGGACAGATGGAGGAATTTCATCCGCCCAAGCAAATTCAGCCGGAAATTCCCGGCAGCCTAAATAGGGTCGCTGAAAACATTGCCCGTTTCTTGCCCGTCGTTCAAACATACCCAAATGCTTGCCGGGATCATCATCCTTACCTTTGCCCGTGAATTCAAAATGCGCTTCAATCACATAGACCACATTCCGCAGCACAAGAGCTGCCCGCTGCTGCCGGTCGTCTTCAATAAACAGATCAATAGATGATCTACCGTCTTTCATTGCTTTGGAAATACTGGTCATTGGCAGCTTGCTGGCCAGTTCATTCCGCCGGATATTTTCAAAGCGGATTTCATTAAGAACGTGAATAAAATCAACCTGTCAAAGTATTTCCGGCTTCCAGTAGATTGCTTCTAATATCCCACAAGCAGCAGAAGGGGTCATTACGTCATAACTCACCCTCTCGACTTTCATTTCAGGCCGCGTAAAACAGGCATATTTTCCTGAAACCAATAACTTCACGCCATAGCTCATTATTCTGCCTCCCTTACACAATGAATCCCTGTCCTTCTGGAGATTGGCATTTTAATCCAGTCTCTTTTGAATACATTTCGCTATTCTTCAGGATAAAAACACCGGGCTGCGCCTCTTCCAGCCATTCTTTCAGCTCAAAAAACTGATTTTGGTAAACTTGCACCGTATATTTCTGCAATTTTCTTAGGATGGATTGCTTGTTCTCAATATATTTAAGCTGATCAGCAAGTTTTACCGCATTTTCATCAAGTGCAATGACGATTGCTTGGTTTGCGCTGTCAATCATTTTGAAGTCTGCGATGTCTTCAAAGGAAAACTCGCATTTTTGCGTGCCCGCTCGGCATTTTCCCAAGATGTCATCCTTGTCCATCCGGTCATGATTTATCCAAAAATAATCATTAAAATACGCCTGAATGCACTCAGGTGCAAGAAATTCTTCTGCAAATCGATCAAGAAGCGGCTTCGCGCACTGGCAAGTGTGTCGGAAGTAGCTGACAGAGGGAATTTTTTCCGGCTCATAAACAAAGACATCACCGATTTTCCGCAGTCCTTCCCGGTTGCAACGCCCTGCTGCTTGGGCAATGGAATCCATTCCAGCTAAACTGCGATATACGACCGGAAAATCCACATCCACACCTGCTTCAATGAGCTGTGTGCTGATTACCCGGCAGTGGCTGCCTGCATTCAGGCGATTTCGTATTTCATCAAGAATTTTGCTGCGGTGTTCTGGATACATCAACGCACTGAGATGAAAAAAATCCCCATCGCCTTTGAGTTGTTCAAACAATGTCAGAGCCTGGTCGCGGGTGCTGACTACGCAAAGCACCTGCTTTTCCTGCTGGAGTTTAGCCGCAATTTCTTCCTGCGTTTGCTGGCCAAGCCATGTCATTCGGGTGCGCTGGAGTGCTTTAAAAAGTTGCGGCACATCGTGGATAATTTCTGCTTGTTCCAGAGCAAGTCCGTTCTTGAAGTTATTCGACTTGCTGACGGCTGGCTGCGTGGCAGTGCAAAGCACAGCGGTTACGCCATAATTTGTGGTCAGTTCGCGCAGCACTTCCAAGCAAGGTTGGAGCTTTTCTACAGGAATAGCCTGCACTTCGTCAAATATCACCACCGAATTGGCGACATTGTGCAGCTTTCTGCATTTGGAGGTCTTGTTGGAGAAAAAGGAATCGAAAAACTGCACATTTGTGGTCACAACAACAGGCGCGTCCCAGTTTTCCGCTGCCAGTTTGGTTTTCCAATCGGCTTCGTCCGGGACGAAATTGGAATGGTGCTCCAGCACAGTCTCATTGCCAAGCACATTGCGGAAAACCTTGGCATTCTGCTCAATGATGCTGGTGAAAGGGATCACGTAGATGATGCGGCGGAATTGGCTGTACGTCTTTGCATGTTCCAAGGCAAAGGCCAGAGAGGCAAGCGTCTTGCCGCCGCCAGTCGGCACAGTCAAGGTGAACAAGCCCGGCTTTCGCTGCGCGGCGGCAAGGCAGTTTGTCAGCACGGTTTCACGAATCTCATTGACCTTGGAATTGCTTGCAGCAGCCCTCAACGCATCGAAATTTTGCCAGAATATCGAATGCAAATTTTGTAGCGGCGTGTCGTGTTCCCGTTGTTCCGCTTTGTCTGGGCTGCAAAACCGCTCTGTGTCTAAACGGTCGGCATCAATCAGGCAGGAAAACAACATTCTCAGAAAAAACTGTAATTGAAACCCGGCCAAGTTTCTGTCAATTTGCAAAGGAGGAAGCGGCGGCATGGCAGGATTCGGCTTAAAAGGAAAGATAACTTTTTCAAGTTTTTTGTCCTCAAGCCGATGCTGAAGGCCGCCGGTCTGACTGCCATCCGCCCAGTTCTGCAACCCGCTGTGATGACCGGCAATGCAGTAGGCCAGCAACTTTCCAGTCTGCTTTGACAGGCTGTGTAAATGCCGTGCGCCGAAGGTGGCATGGTCACGTTTCCTGCGAGAATCAAAATAAGCGGAAAATTCATCTTCAATGTTATTGGCATGACGCAAATACGCCTGAAATTGAAGGCTGCCTTTGCCAAGGTCATGGAATCTGCCTGCAAGCTCGCCCAAAGCTCCGGCCTTGAATTGTTCCGCAAATTGTCGACACAGTTTAGCGGTGTTTTCAAGATGCTCTTCAAGAGACTGCCACTTCTCAACCGGATGGTCGGCAAGGCTGTGAGCACAGTATTTTTGCATGATTACTCAAAAAAAGATGCCCCCGTTGACGGGGGCGGTTGTTAGATATATATAACTATTACCGTTTCAATCTCAGCGTCCAGATTGTGGAGGGGCTGCCGAAAGGCAGCTTTGAATAAGGCTGATTTTACACCCCCGCTTTAAAAACGCTTTAAAGGCCATTTTTATCCGTTTCCGTTGTTGGGGGTAGGGTATGGGGTTTTGGTTTCAGCAACGCGCTGGAGGCTATCTGGCGCACTCCTGCGGGCTATCCTGTTCAGAGGCCAAAATCAACAACAGGAATCCGCGATAGGCAAATCTGGCATTTCTTGCGATAAGGGAGACCGCCGCGCTGCCTGACCTTGCAGACCTCTTTATGTCGCCGCTTGTTCAGCCAGCAGCTCAAGGATTCCGCGTGTTCAGGCTTTGCCTTGTCCTCCGCCTTGGAGGAACGCTGCGCAAGCTCCCGTTTAACCGCCCCCGCCACATATCGCGGCATTGAGCCTTTCTCCGCGCTCCATCTTTTCTGCATCTCCGGCAGCTTTTTGATGAAATGCGCTTCTTTTTCAGCACCAACTATTTGATCAATGATCTTTTCAGCCAAGTGATTGCGGATTCCGCAGCCAAGCAGCAGCTTGAGCAGTTTGTTTTTCTGGCTTTCAATCGTTATAACGTAATCAGGCTGCTTGCTGTCAATAAAGAAGCGGAGAGCAATGACAGTCTTTCCTGATGTCTCTTTGACGTATTCAACATTAAGGCTGCTTTTTTCATTTATTTCTGCAATCGCAGGGTCGATCAACCTTTGTCTGAAGGAATCAAACCGGGGATACTTTCCATCTGCTCCAAGTATGCTGTGCAGATCATTAAGAGTTACGTGCCAGCCTCCTGCGTTCTTCCATCTGTTCAGATTCTCAAACAAATGCCACGTTGAAGCTGCCTTGAATTGGTGAACATCAGCCAGCCTGTAAACTGAAAATCTTTCTTTCAGCTCAAGAAGATATGGAATCATGCTTGTATTAAGCATAAACATTACTTCACCATTTCCAGGGATATATTCAAATTCTTGAAACCACCAGATGTATTTTTCTTTGCTATCAATCATGAATGCAAATGGCTTGCTCATAGCCGTCACAACTCGCTTAATGACGGAATAAGCCGAATCTTCTGCCATGTCAAAGATAGTTGCCAAGTCAGTCACCTTGGCGGTGAATCTCCGGTTGTCAGGCTGTCTGCTATCGTAATGCGCGATGCAGTAGGCAATCAGCCGGAGTTCTTGGAGGTCATACTTGGACATGACAGGGACAATGTCATTCGATTTTGCAACTGGTGAATTTAGCGTAGGTTTTTTGGTGTCCATAATCTTATCACAACGTATTTGTTGTTTTGTTGGGATGAAATCCAGTTTTAACCGATTAATAGGCTTTTGTCAGCAACAAATCTGTTGTGGGATAGCAACAAATCTGTTGTGGGATAGCAACAAATCTGTTGTGATTCAAACTTTGATCGCCAATGATTTCATAGGGGTTACAAGAGCGTAAAAAGTAGAAAAAGGTAAAATATATACAAAAGAGCCTGCGGCTCTACTGATTGTCGGCAGCAACTAACGCTCATTGCCAAGGCCAAAAAGGACAGATGCGCTACCCACAGTCGGTGGCTATGCCAGCCGTGTTTTTCTCTGAAAGAGGGAAATAGCTACCAGCTCTGAGGCTACGAACAAGGCTTTCCTGTCTGCCAAGCGCAGCAAGGAGGATAAAAAATGGAAGGAACGCTCCGGTCAGCAGGCTGAAAACAACCGCATGAGCGTCAACATTTTGATTTTGCTTTGGAATGTACCCAGCAATCTGAAATTATTATTGAATAATACAACTGAATGTAATTATTGCGTAATCCCAAGATGGTTTATACGCAGGACAAAAAAATTTTCCACGTGACTTCCAGCCCCGCCCTGTAGCTTTGGCTTTATCACGCCGTTGCCTGTTTTCGGCCTGCCGGGTGGTGCTGAAAATCGGAGAACTGCTGCTCTCCCGTGTACTGGGGTTTCCTTCGGCATTGGCTGCCGCTATCCCTGTTCTGTGCATCGGGATAGTTCCGCTCTCTGACTTTTCCGCCTCAGAGAAAAACAGACGGCCTCTTGCAGCTTGCACACCGTCTGGCTTGTGACTGGCAGAACCTCGGTAAAGAGGGTCACGACCATGTGAGCGAATTGGCACGCATCCATGGATTTAGTTTTTTTCTCAGCGATACTGCCTGCTCAGGTTTCTTTTGAGGCTTGCCGAGGAAGCCTGTCCGGGGGTAAACAAACGCTGTGTAAAGAACCC
>NZ_JBLWEO010000089.1:0-47033 GCF_048287395.1 Candidatus Electronema sp. PJ
CAGCAGCAGCTCGTCCGCGTCAGCCGCCGCGCCGCGCACTTCTTCTTCAAAAACTTTGGATGTCAGCCGCAGGCCGTTGGCATCCTTGCCGCGTATGATTGCAGTCTTTTTTGCTTGTTCAGTCATAATATAAAATCCGTGATGATGGACAGAAAATGCCCGGATGTCTCTTGCCGCAGGCGGTCAGGCCGCGTGGCTGCTTTCGTCAATGATGGTCATAAAGATGCTGAGTATGATGCCAATATTGGAGATATGATATTCATCCCGGTCAATATGCACCGTCTGCTCATGCAGTTTAAGGAAATTCCACAAGCTCCCAGTTGTCACCACACCATAAATATTCCGCAGCGGCTTCTGCTTGGCGGCATTGTAGAGCGAGGCAGCATACATCTCAGCAATGCACTGAGCATAGCCAATTTTGATGTTGTCATTCTTCGCTTCAACAATGGTGATGGCCGGAGCATCCAGTTCAAGCTGCTCCGACGACAAGCTGATGATGTAATCGCAGATGCCGTTCAGCCCTTGGCTCTTGTCAATATTGAATTCAATCCCAGAGAAGAAGCTGATCTGCTGCGGCAGCATCTTCAGAATCTCTACCAGCACCGGCGTGACGATCAGCTCTGAGCGGGCCTTTTCGGTACTCATGGCAAGAGCCAACGGCACATTGTATTTCAGGGTTTCAGCAAGATGCGGACTGTATTGAACTGAGGAAAGATCAACAAACAGCGGCTCCCGTTCTTGCAGCGTGAGGCCAAGTTTTTCCTTGATGTCGCGGAGAGTAAAATCGCTGTATGCCATTTATTCCTTCATGATCTGAATCATCCGTTCATCCAAACAGGAACGAAGAAAAGCGTTCATCTGTAGCTGATCGCCGTTGTCATAAAAAGCCAGCATGAGCTGATTGAATTCCAACTGCCGTTTTGCCGGAAGATTGATCGCCGGAAAGCCGTTGTGCAAGAGCAGCCCGTTCATCATGAAACGGCCCATGCGCTTGTTGACATCGTAGAAAAATTGGTGCCGCGCCATTGTCAGAAAAAGAGAAATTGCCTGATCGTAAATGTCAGGCAGCTGCTCCGCATCCTTCGCCATCTGCGCAAACAGCTCCGGCAGCTTGTCTGCTGAAGGCGGCATGTGCGCTGTTCCCGCAATAGTGACCCCGCCGGAGCGAAACTTTCCCCATTCCAAGGCATCTTCCTTAGCAGCCATCGCATGAAGGGCGCAGGCGGTTTCCGCAGAAACGGAAAATTTATCTTCTTCGATCAACTGAAACAGCAGCCGCCATGCCTGATGCTGATTCAGAGCAACCTGTTGATCACTGACTTTATGCCCGCCAACCGTGATGCCGTCCAGCAGGGTTTGTATCTCCGGCAGCGTGTAATTGATGCCTTCCAGATTAACCGCATCGCAGATGAACTCCGGCAGCATCCGTTTGGCCAGCATGAGAGCCTTGGCTTTGTTGGGCTGCATGTGCCAGCTGGAATCAATCATCTTAACTTTTTGCCATTGTCAAATGATATAACCCCATTTCCTGAACTGTTCTTGCAACGAAGAATCGTTCTTGAATGCTTGAAAAAATATATATTCAGGGGCTAAATCTGCACCATTGGGCCAAGCAATCGTTTCCAGCTCGTTATCAACAATAAAGGAAGAAAACATCACCTGATTCTTGAGTGGCTCGAAAGCTGGGCCGCTCAATGCCTCTGATAAATCAGCAATGCCTTTTTTGCCATTGTTAAATACAACTTCCACCTTATATTCTTCAATATGTTTGGCATCTGTAATATGAAGAAACATGCTCACTCCAACGGTTCGACAGCATTGGGAGCCGTCTTGTTTCGGCAAAGCTCCCAGTTTTCAATCAACTCATTTTGATGCAGTTCGTGCCATTCAAGCACATGCCGCAAAGCTCTCTTTGGAAACCGCCCTTCGACCACGCCGGTATGAATATCTACCGTAATTTCATATCCATCGTATTTTGCATGAAAATGCGGAGGGCTATGATCATCCCAGTACATGGCGATGATGATTCCAAGGAATCTGCTTATTATCGGCATATCTTTTTTTCAAAAAAAATAATCGTCGAACTTACTGCTGCAAAATGCAGTCAATTAAAAGCTGCGTATGTCGCAATATGCCGACTATCTGGAAAATATCTTCCTTGGTCGCATCGTAGGCAAGGCTTTCCGTATAAACTTGCCCTTCAAGCACGGCAAAATACCAATGCCTTCCGATCACGTAAGCACCATAAATGGGATGCGGGCGGCTGTTCAGTGTCTGCGCCGCGACCATTTCCGCCAGAAGCTGGCCAAGCGGATCGTTTGAAGTGTCGAGCTGCTTTTTATATTCGTGAAGAAAGAATACCGGCTCTTTGGGAAATTGTGTCCCGGAAGCAACGAAAAAATCTACAACACCCCAGATTTTCTTTCCTTCAGCATAGCTTGCTGACAGCTCGCGTTCAAGAAATGGGCGGTACGACGGTTGATAAAAATTAACAAAATCTAAAATGAAAGCTATGAAATACACCTTTAACTCTTCTTCGTTCCAATCATGGACATGAAGCCGGAGCTTTTCGGAAAGCTGCCGCAGGCGAGCGGCTTCATCCTGAGAAACTTCCTGAATACCAGTTAGCCATACCTGAAGCGTTGCGCTTTCTCTGGTAGATGTCAGATGAAATTCTTCTTCAACATCTTGCTTTGTCCATTGAGAAAATGGCTTCATTTGTATTTCAAACTGACAGTTTCTTTTGTGAAATTAGACCTGTTTTTCTGTCCTTCCTTGGCAAAATGCGTCACATTTCCGTCAGCGGCACAGAGCCAAACTTCAACTGCTCCTTTCGCCAAATACAATTGGATTTTCTCATTCATCTCCTCCCTGCTATTGGATGGGCTGACGATTTCAAGGCATATTTCCGGTGCTTCTTCGTAAGGAGTAGACTCGCTATTTCTCCGTATAAACTCATCTGATGCCCAAGCAACATCAGCAACCTTCACGCCGTCGTCTGTTTTTATCGAGCATTCCACAATCACACGCCCGCCGGGCAGTTTTCTGCGGAGATAATAAACAGCTTCAGACTGAAGAATGCCATGATGATTGCTGGCCGGACTCATCAGTATCTTTCCCCATTTATTCAGCTCGATTTTAAAGGGAAGATTCTGAAGATACGGATTCGCTATGACGCTTGCCCAGTCCATTACAATTTTTCAGTATAAATTACAACCCTTTGTCTTTCAGCCGTTCAATCCTGAAATTATATGGCTTTGTATTTTTCGGAGGAGTTAACTCGTTCATCTTGTTAGCCATTTCTTCTAATTGTGTATTGAAATTCTCTACTAACAATACAGCTTCTTTGGGCTGCTCACCTGAAATGACTAATCCATCCCAATACATCTTCAGTTGATATAAATGAAGAGGCTGGCCATTTCCAACTTTCAGTTCATAACTTATTACTTTTCCTTCAGATGTCTTTCTGTAGACATCAATTTTCGTAGCTGTTGGCCATACAGATTTCTCCTCAGTCACTGTGTCTTCAGGGTTTGTAGCTTTCAGCATTTTTACCCAATTTTTTCTGAGTGTAGTCTCGCTTTTTTCTCGAATATCTTGAACGGGACGTATCTCAGCTAACCTATCGAACATCTTCTTCCAGTCGGGATCATTCAGATTGAAATCTGTTTTATTATTTACAGTTGTCAGTAATCCTCTCGGCAATTCAGGAATTAGAAGTTCTCCAAGGAAATCGTTGTATTTGGGATGTCTTGATAGTTGTTCCTGGCCATCTTCCGTCTTCCATATTGTCTCAAACTGACGAGTCGCTATAACCCGTTTTCCAAGTCTTATGTCAACGCCTTGGCTCGGCATGTTTTTTTGATAGTAATACTTCGCTTTTTTCCCTTTTACCAAAGTGTCTCGCTTAACCTCATCCAGCGTCCCGTAATGATATTTGATATCATAAACCATTCCGCCAAGTTCTACTTTTACGTATTTTGTTTGCATGTTTCCAATTGGAATTTTAACAGGAGAGACACGTACATTGTTGGTTCCAATGGCAACGCTAATAATGCCACTGTTTTCGTTTGTCTCATCATCTTGCTCAAGGTAACCTCTATAGAGAACACCTAAGTGCTCTATCAACCAAGTTCTTAGTGTATCTAAATCTTTTGAAGGCGCACCTCTACCTTGAACGCTTTGAACAAATGAAAGTTTAGTCGTAACCTTTATGAGGGTGCTGATATCTGTAGGCAAAAAATTTTCTTCTGGAAGTATCTCATCATCGCGGATAACCATTTCTTGCTTGAATGGGCCTTCAACAGTATATGTGACATTATGCTCTTGAATTGGCTTGCTCCATAATTTCCAATAACCATTTCCGCCAGAAAGAGTGGCCAATGAATTTTTTAATCCGAAACCATGCTCGTTCAATCTGCTTTCTGTAGTTGGAGGATGGCCTAACTGTAAAGCTTCTTTGAGATTTTTCAAATTCATCCCTTGGCAGTTATCGGCAATATAAATATCAATAGCATCTGATGTTTTATCGCTGATAAATATAATATCTACTCGAAATTTTTTATCCTTTGCAGTCGCTGCAATTGCGTTGTCTATTAATTCACATATACATTGATAAAATAACAAATTTTGTTTTGCCAAGCCTTTGAATACTCCTTCATCTGCAACAAGTGTTACCTGATGATTAGCCATATTATCCCCCTAAGATTTAGATTGCTGAAAGTATCGCACACGACCTGCAAATGAGGTCAATGTGCGATGTTTTGAGTTGCTAACAAATATACTTAATCCCCAGCCGCTGCGCTGCGTCCGCATCGTCAATGCCGAGGGCATCGGACATGCCGATGGGTAGACTCTGCGAACGGCCCAGCGGGGCCATGATCTTCTTCATCTCCGTCCTGATTGAGGAGAAGACATCGGCCACGCGCTGGGCAACGTCATCCGGGTCAAGCCTGCGGTAGAGCTTGGGATTTTGGCTGGTGATGCCCTTGGGACAAATGCCGGTGTTGCAGACGTTGCAGCGTCCCATCTCGTTGCCGAGACAGCCCGCGCAGGCCTGCATGATGTACTTGCCCATATGCACGCCCGACGCGCCGAGCATGATCAGGGCCATGCCGTTCTGGGTGACGTTGCCGTTTTTGCCAATGCCGCCTGCGGCAAAAAGTGGAATCTCGTTCTGGCGGCCTTGAGCGACCAATTCGAGATAGCACTCGCGCAGGTTGGAGGCAATCGGATGGCCAGTGGCATCCATGCTGATGTTGTAGGCCGCGCCAGTGCCGCCATCTATGCCGTCAATCAGCAGGCCGCCTGCGTAGGGATTGCGGACAAGGTTGTTCAGCACCGACTTGGCCGAGGTGGAGCCGGAAATCTTCGGATAGACCGGCACCCGGAAGCCAAAGGCCATGGACATGGTCTGAATCATCTTCATGACGCTTTCTTCAATCGAATAAAGCGTCTGATGCACGGGCGGCGACGGCAGGTCAACGCCTTCCGGCACGCCGCGCAGACGGGCGATCAGCTTGCTGACCTTGAACCACATCAGCAGGCCGCCGTCGCCGGGCTTGGCACCTTGGCCGTATTTGATCTCGATGGCTGCCGGGTCGCACTGCATCTCCGGGATGGCGCGGATGATCTCATCCCAACCGAAGTAACCGGAGGCGATTTGCAAGATGATGTACTTCAAGAACGGACTGCGCAGCACCCACGGCGGGCAGCCGCCCTCACCAGTGGCCATGACCACCGGAATGCCCAGCACCTCGTTGCAATAAGCCACACCTTGGAGTAGGCCCAGCCACATGTTGGGCGAAAGCGCACCAAAGGACATCGAGCCGATCACAAAGGGGAATATCTCCCTCGTCGGCGGAATCCACTCGCCTGCGAGCTGGCGGCGAAGAAACTCCTCCGGCGGCAGCACCCGGCCCAAGATGGTGTTCAGGCTGAACTCGTGCCGTCCCGCGTCCAAAGCCGGGTCGGTGAGCATCGAGATGCGGTCGAAAGCGATGCGGTCAAGAATGGTTTTACCCGGCACATTACGACGACCACCGCGCTTCCATGCGTCACCCTTCTCGTCCATGTGAAAGCGCGAGCGGTGCTCGTTGGTGTTTGGCACCGGGCCAATAGCCTCGTTCGGGCAGACTGAGGAGCACATGCCGCAGCCAATGCACATCTTGTCGATTGCCGTGTGCTGGCGGATGCCAACAAAATGGCGGTACTCGTTGCCGCGCTTCTTCTGGAGGATGTCCAGCTTCGGCATCCGCTGGCGGCGGTAGGTCAGGTAGATGGCCTGCTTAGGGCAGACTGCCGTGCATTGCCCGCAAAGGGTGCAGCGGTCTTCACGATGCTGGATAATCCACGGCAGGTCGCTGAAGGTCAGGCTGCTTGGCTGAGTGTAAACGGATCGAACTGAGACCATATCAGGAGTTCCTTTCTATCAGGGGGGATGATAACTGTGTGTTCGCGCATGGGCTGGAAATCAAGGCTGGGATCGCGGTCAGGAATGAGTGCTTCCACGCCGCACATCTCCGAGGCGATGGCCCACGCGCCAGGCCGTCCGCCTACTGTGGCAGGCCGCATCTTCTTCTGATCCATGACCAAAAGGCAGCTTTCGTCCGGCAAAGTGCCGATGACCGCATTCGGGCCGTCTATAATCAAACGGCGGCAGGCAGTGCGTAGGCCCTTGAGGAATTCGCCCTGCGGATGCTTGTTCAGCTCCTCGGTCTTCAGCGGGGTGATGACGTGCTTGTAGCAGGCCAGCGGCAGATTGAGCTTCTTGGTCACGTAATGAAGAATATGGGCAAACACTTCGGAGTCGGACTGATAGCCCATATAGCCGGGTATCCGCTTGCCTTCCAGCCACTCCTTGATTGGCACAAAGGCAGTGTTCTCGCCATTGGTCATCGTGGCGATGCCCTGAATAAAGAAGGGGTGGCAGGCGTAGAGGTTGATGCCGTAGTTGGTGTTCTGCCGCCCTTGCGCCATGACCACGCGGGCCTTGATGCGGTCGTCATTCAGACTGAGCGCGTCGCCGATGTCTAACGGCCAGCCCACTTCCTTGATCATGATCACGTCCGGCCAGAAGGAGAACACGGTCAGGTCGCCGCCGTGCGCCTCGCCGTCCTTGCGCAGAAAGAGCCGCGTCTGCATCAGCTTGTCTTCCAGCTCTGCCTCGCTCAATCCTTGCGGCTTCTTATAGACCCGAACGATGTACTGCCAGCGGTCTTTGGCCTCGATCAGGGCAGCGTTGACCTTAAACTGATGGTCGTACTCCTGCTCAAAGCCGCGCTCGGCCATATACTGATTCAACCGCTGAAAGGCCGCCTCGGTATGGGCGATGCCGGATAAAATCAGATGCTCTTCTTTTTTGTACTTGAAATCCGCAAAGCTGACCCCGCGCAGCAGCAGGCCAAGGCCGCTGCCGTCGTATCCCTCCTGCATGGCCTCCATGCCGGTCAGAACCTCATAGGGGGAAAAGGGTATGTCTGCGGTTTTCAGGGCTAATCGACACATAAATGACTCCCGGAAATTCGATGCTAGTTGGGCATAAGGCCGGAGGGTTCGTTTTCCGGCGCAAAAAAGACTTGACAGTACAAAAAAAACAGCGTGCTGTCAAACAGAAAGAACTTGCTATAGGAAGGCGATTGAGGTTCCTAGCACGTCAGGCTGGGTAAATTGGCTTTTTGGGTTCAGCTCAACCTGCGGCACAAAGGATAGGACGATTTCGTGAATGATGCGTGGAAAAGATTGCCGCAAAGGAAAGAGGATGGAGCAGATGCAAACGAGATGGCAGAGTTATAAAACGATTTTTCCTGCCCGCAGCAGGAAATAATGCTCTCAGTTCTTCTTTGCGCAGCAACCGTGAGGCATGAGAAGTTCAAGCAATATCCCATGCCTCACGACAATCCCTTAGAAGCGGTAATTAGCCCCGACTTTTAGCAAGCCGAAATCGTAATCACCCTTGATGGGTTCCCTGTATGCGCTCTGCATGGAAGTAACAGAAACATCTCCTTCCAATTCGAGGAAGGTGTATCTGTATTCGGTAAACAGTTCCCAGTTGTTTTGCAGGGCAAAGTTCAGACCAGCACCCAGGTGCATCCCGATATCGTTGTCCACATCAATACCAACGTTGAAGCCAGAGCCATAAACTGCTGAATTGAGGCTGGCATCCATATCAACGACATTGTAGCTCAGACCGCCAAGCAGATAGCCGCACAGTTGCTCGGCCAAAGGTGCCCGATAGACCCCGGAAAGGCCGAAGGTGGTCAAGTCTTGCTCGATAGAGACGGCCCTATCATCGTATTCATCGCTGAAGCGGGACACGGCAAGTTCGAGCGAGAACATGCGATTGATCGCGAGTTCTGCCTGTACGCCGAAGCCTGGACTGGAATCCTCAACGTCCCCGTTCATGGAGTAGGCTCCGTGCGCGCCAACCCGGGAAATCTTCACGTCTTCCGCGTGGCTTGTCACAGCGAGGAGCAGTACACATCCGGTTATTGAGAGCAGTCGTTTCATAATGTACTCCTTTTTTCTGTTGATAATTGAACAGCATTGCCAGATAAGAGGATACTAGCACGCCTTGCAGAAAAAGCAAATCAAAAAACCGTTAACCCCCTGACTCTTCTTTCTCTTCTGTGTTTTGCAGAAAAAGGGTACAGTGGCTTGCAGAATACTTGCAGCTGCTTCAATCGCCTCTCAAACCGACCTGCCGCTATGAACCTGCTCCTCTTGCCTGCCCTGCTTGTCTTTGCTCTGGCCCTGTTTATCCTGTTTGAGAACCTCTTAGCAGTCCAGCGGATTGGCCTGTTAGACCTAGTTGCGCCACTGCCAAACCAAGAGCTGCCCTGGGTTTCGGTCATTATCCCGGCTTTAAACGAGGAAAAGCATATTGAGACCGCCTTGGCCTCAGTGTTAGCCGTCAACTATCCCCGGCTGGAGGTAATAGTCCTAGATGACCGCTCCACAGACGCGACTCCAGGCATTCTTGACCGGATGGCAGCGCAGTATCCCCAACTGCGGGTCATTCATATCTCCGAACTGCCGCCTGGTTGGCTGGGTAAAAATCATGCCCTTCATCTTGGTGCCGAGCAAGCGCGCGGCGAATTCCTCCTCTTCACCGATGCGGACGTGCAAATGGCCCCAGACACCCTGCGCCGGGCCGTAACTCGGATGCAAACGCGGCAACTTGACCATCTCTGCCTAATTTTTCAGGTAAGACTGCCCAATTTACTGCTGGCCATGCTGGTGGTAGATAGCTTGTCCGGCCTGCTGACGGTCTTCAAGCCCTGGCGCACGCTTGAACCCAATCCCCGCTATTTCTTTGGCGCAGGCGGCTTCAATCTCGTGCGCCATTCCACCTATTCAGGCTTTGGCGGACATCGTCCTATCCGGCTTTGCCCGGTTGATGACATCCTTTTAGGCCGTTTGATCAAAGAAAGCGGCGGTCGGCAGGAATGTCTGAACGGGCGCCATTTCGTGAGCGTGCCGTGGTACGGCTCAATAGCGGAGATGATGCGCGGCTTGCGCAAGAATGTTTTCGCCGTGCTGGATTACCGCCTCAGCGGGCTGGTTGCCGCTACGCTGCTGATCCTCTGCGGTCAGATTTTGCCCTTCTGGGGCCTGCTGCTCGCCAATGGCTGGGTACGCTTACTTTGTGGCTTGACGGTAGCGGCAATGGCCAGCTCGCTCCTCGTTGTTACCCGCTCACTTGGCATCAAACCAACCTGCCTGCGCTGGTTTCTGCTCACACCCTATCTCAAATTGTACATCATTTGGCAGGGTGTGCTGGCGGTACTGATCAAAGGCGGGATTGATTGGCGGGGAACGTTTTACCCCTTAGACGAGTTGAAGCAGAATATGGTGCCTGTGACACCGTGGCGAAAGATGCGGAAGGAGTGAAGCAGCAAGCTGATCCTCCTTGCCTTGATTTTGCCAGAAATTGCCAAGGAATACCAGCTGGTCGGCAAGCAGTGCAAGCTGATTCCAAAGGAGTTCTGCTCGGCCAAACTTCTTTTCTGCCGACTAAAACTCCTTTGCAACTGAGCCGAACTCCTTTTCTGCCGAGTAAGAAAGGAGTTTTGCTCGGCAGAACTCCTCTGCAAGTCAGCAAGACTCCTTTGTGGCTTGGCCAAACTCCTGTGCAAGTGAGCCGGACTCCTTTCTTGCCGACTAAAACTCCTCTCCAAGTCGGCAGAACTCCTTTGTGGCCAAGCCGAACTTCTTTCCTAGCGAGTATAACTCGTGGCAATGTTAACCGGAAACGAGTTATTCCTTGGTGCACTGCAATTGGATGTCGGCGCAAAGAAGTATGGCTCACTCCTTTGTCAGCAGTTTGCCGATATCCTTCACTTGATCGATCTTTTCTTGCACGGCAACTGCCTCGCGTACTCCAGGCAGCTTTTTCGCAAGGCCTTCCATGCCCGTTGCATTCTCTACTTCGTCCAGCCCATTTTTAAATGAGCGGATGGCCTTGCCTAAACCTGCGCCGATCTCCGGCAGTTTTTTGCCGCCAAAAAGCAGAAAGGCGATGGCAAGAATCACGACTACCTCAGGGGTTCCAAGTCCAAACATGCCAGCTTTACTCCGGTGAAAAGTTTCCTGAGCCGCGCTTCAGCTCTCCTTGCTGCTGCCCTTGCCGTCGCCCTCAAGCACCTTCGGCTCATCATCCGCCTTTTTGACGCTGTCTTTGAAGTTTCTGATTCCCTTGCCAATGCCGGAACCAATCTCTGGCAGCTTGCCAGCTCCAAAAATGATCACGATGATGACCAGAATGATAATCAACTCAGGCATTCCGAGTCCGAACATATATTCTACCTCGTTGGTATTTTTTTTCAGATGCAAGAAGTACAACGACTGCTGCTCAACGTCCTTCAGTGTAGCAGCAGCCCTATGCGCTGTCAACAAGCCAGAATCATGCTGCCGATGTTTTCATTTCAGGGCGGCTGCTTGGCCCTGTTGCTGCCACTGTTTTGCTGGTTTGCCGCAGAGTGGTCATAGCTGTGGCAACCATCCCCGCTACATCAGTAAGGTTGCCGGGCACGATCATGGTGTTGTTTGCCTTGGCCAGTTTGCCGAACTCATCCAGATATTTCTTGGCTACTTCGAGATTAGCTGCCTCGCGACCGCCTGGGGAAGCCAGGGCCTCGCCCACTTTGCGGATGCCCTCGGCAGTAGCCTCGGCCACTTTGAGAATTTCCTGCGCCCGGCCTTCTGCCTCGTTGATCCGCTTCATTTTCTCGCCTTCGGAACGAGCAATAGCCTCCTGGCGCTCGCCCTCAGCCCGGTTGATCATCGATTGCCGATCTCCTTCAGAGCGGGCAATCTCGGCTCGCTTCTCCCGCTCGGCCTGCATCTGCTTTTCCATCGCCTCCAGCACTGAGCGCGGCGGCTGAATATCTTTGATCTCGTAGCGCAGCACCTTGATACCCCAATTCTGAGCGGCATCATCAATGGCCTCAACCACCTGTTTGTTGAGGCTCTCCCTGGCTTCAAAGGTGCTGTCCAAGGTGATCTTGCCAATGGCAGAACGAAGCGAGGTCTGCGCGAGTTGGGAGGCGGCAAAATGGTAGTCGGCAATGCCGTAGGCTGACTGGCGGGAATTAATCACCTGGAGATACATAATGCCATCGACTTCTAAGGTCACGTTATCGGCGGTAATGCAGGTTTGACTGCCGATATCAATCGGCTCTTCCTTCAAATTCCGCTTGTAGGCAATTTTATCGAGAAAAGGAATCAGGATATGAAAGCCAGCTTCGAGGGTGTCTCGATATTTACCCAGTCGTTCAATCACGTACTCATTGCGCTGAGGGACAATAACCGCTGTTTTCCAAACCAGAATGACAACAAAGATAACTAGGACAATGACACCAAACAGTAAACCGCTCATTTTGCCTCCTCCATTCCCGCACTCAAGGCGCGGACTTTAATAATAAGGTCTTTCTTTTCTACAATCAGCACCACAGTACCTTCGGCAATGGGTTCATCAGCAGCAGCCCGCCAGAACGAACCGCCGTATTTAACCCTGCCGTCAGCAGGTGGGATGATGGCATCGGTGACAACTCCGGTAGTTGGAGCGGAATCGACATTCACGGATTCCGCCTCTTCGCTGGATTTGCCCATGAAGACTGATTTAAGCCGCGCTCTGAGTAGGATTAGGCTGAGGAGGGAACAGGCAAGGAAGATAAGGAGCTGGGCAGTCAGTGGCACGTTGATCACGGCCAAGACAGCCGCTGAACACCAAGCCCCAATGCCGAGGAAGAAGAGGACAAAGCCAGGCAGGGCCAGCTCAATGACGAAGAAGGCTATGCCCAGCAGGAACCAGATCAACACGGGTGAAACGTGCATAGTTTCCGCTCCTTGAAAATAGCAGGAACAGCAGCGACAAATCAACTCGCGTCATTATACCGCGTTCCCGCCTGAAGAAGAAGCCGGATTAGACGAAAAGCACCTTGCAGAAACGTCGCTTGCCTACCTTGAGCAGTAACTCGCCGCTGGCGGGAAGCTGGGCGTTAACATCTACGATCTTCTCGCTGTTCACTGTCACCGCTTTCTGCTGGATCATCCGGCGACCATCGGAGGTGGAATCCACCAGCCCGGCCTCCTTCAGCAACCAAAACAGCGCGACAGTCTCCTCCTGGGCAGGCAGCGTTTTTTCCGGGATGTCATCCGGCAGCTCGTGCTGCTTGAAAATCTGCTCGAAGTTTTTCTCTGCCGCGTCTGCCGCTGCCTGATCGTAGAAGCGAGCGACCAACTCTTTTGCCAGCCGCACTTTGACTGCCTTGGGATGCAGCCAGCCCTCAGCCATGCCCTTTTTCAGGGTAGCAATTTCGTCCAGCGAGAGATCACTGAGTAGCTCATACCAGCGGAACATGAGTTGATCGCTGATCGACAGGGTTTTGCCGAAAATCTGATCAGGCGGCTCAGTGATGCCGATATAGTTGCCCAGCGACTTGCTCATCTTGTTCACGCCGTCCAGCCCCTCAAGCAGGGGCATGGTCATGACAACCTGCACCTCCTGGCCTCTGGAGCGTTGCAGTTCCCGGCCCATGAGCAAATTGAAAAGCTGATCTGTACCCCCTATTTCCACATCCGCTTCCATCGCCACTGAATCGTAGCCTTGCAGCAGGGGATAGAAGAATTCGTGAATGGAGATCGGCTTGTTGCCGTGAAAACGCTTTTTGAAGTCATCCCGCTCTAACATCCGGGCTACCGTCAGCTCGGAGGCGAGGCGGATCATGTCATAGGAGGAAAGCTGGCCCAGCCAGGCCGAATTGAAGACCACTTTGGTCTTGGCTGGGTCGAGCATCTTGAAGACCTGGGCCTTATAGGTCTCGGCGTTACGGGCTACATCTTCTAGGCTCAAGGGAGGACGTGTTTCTGATTTGCCGGTGGGGTCGCCGATCATGGCGGTGAAATCGCCGATCAGGAAATGCACCTCATGACCGAGCTGTTGGAACTGGCGTAGCTTCTGGAGCAGCACCGTGTGGCCGAGATGCAGGTCAGGCGCGGTGGGGTCAAATCCTACCTTGACCTTAAGCGGTTTACCGCTCTCCAATGAAGTTTTGAGCTTTTTCTCCAGTTCCTCTTTGGAGACAATGCCCTCGCAGCCCCGCTCGAGCAGGGCCATCTGTTCTGCAATGGATTTATTTCGCATATTCCACCGCCCTGGTTTCTCGGATCACTGTAACCCGAATCTGGCCGGGATAGGTTAACTGTTCCTCAATCGCCTTGGCAATGTCCCGGCTCATGAGTGTAGCTGCGTCGTCGCCCACCTGCTGGCTATTGACGACAATTCGCAGGTCACGTCCAGCCTGGACAGCGTAGGATTTTTCCACCCCGGGAAAGGTATTGGCGATGTTCTCCAAATCCTCTAGCCGCTTGACGTAGCTTTGCAGCATTTCTTTGCGTGCGCCAGGCCGAGCACCGGATAAGGCATCTGCTGCCTGTACCAGGATGTCCAACACGCCCTGCGGCGGCAAGTCTTCATGATGGGCGGCAATGGCATAGACAATCTCGTCTCTCTCGCCATATTTCTTTGCTAGATCCCGGCCAATGATGGCATGAGAGCCTTCCATTTCGTGATCCACTGCTTTGCCGATGTCATGCAGTAAGCCTGCCCGCTTGGCCTTCTTCACATCTAAGCCCAACTCTGCTGCCATGATGCCGCAGAGGAAGGCTACCTCCAGCGAGTGCTGCAAAATATTCTGGCCATAGCTAGAGCGATATTTCAGGCGACCGATCAGGTTGACCAAATCGACATGGATGCCGTGCACACCCACGTCAAAGGCCGCCTTTTCGCCGGCTTCTTTGATCTCAACGTCCAGATCGTGGGTCACTTTGGCCACCACTTCCTCAATCCGGGCCGGATGGATTCTGCCGTCAGAGATGAGCTGTAGGAGCGATTGCCGGGCTATCTCGCGCCGAATGGGATTGAACCCAGAAAGAATGACCGCCTCTGGCGTGTCATCGATGATGATGTCAATGCCGGTGGCCGCTTCGATGGCCCGGATGTTGCGGCCTTCTCTGCCGATAATCCGGCCCTTCATCTCGTCGTTGGGCAGCGGCACCATCGAGACAGTCTTGTCGGCCACGTAATCCCCGGCATAACGGGCGATAGCCAGAGCGAGAATGTTTTTCCCCTTGCGATCAGCCTCCAGCTTCATTTCATTCTCGATCTTGGTCAGTCGCTTGGCCGCGTCCATCCGGGCCTCGCTCTCCATCGAGTCCAGCAGCAGCTTTTTGGCCTCCTCGCACGTGATCCCAGCGATCTTCTCTAATCGCTGTCGCTGCTCAATGATCAGAACCTCGACCTCTTCCTCGCGCTTAGTAACCTTGCGCTCTCGTTCAACGAGCTTCTTCTCTTGATCGGAAAGAGCGTCTTCTTTGGCCTTAAGGTCATTCAGATCCTCATGTACCTTATCGAGTTTCCGCTCTAGCCGTCGCTGCTCGTTTTCAATATTTTTGCGGGAATTCTTGATCTCCTGCTCGGCCTCTTTCTTGGCCTGATAAATCTCTTCCTTAACCTGAAGGAGATTTTCCTTTTTGAACTGCTCCGCCTCATGAATGGCGTTTTCTATAATCAACAGCCGCTGCTTCTCAAGATCGGCCTGATTACCTTCAATGAACTTCTTGCGCAGAAAAAAACCGATCCCGCCGCCTGTGATCAGAGCCAAGATCAGCAGAAACGCTGTGCTTATTGACATAATTGCATATCCTATATGGTTGCCAGCAGGGTTCCCTGCGGAAATAATGATAAAACGGCAGAAGCTAGCGTTTGGCGGAGCGGTACTGAAGGCTGGAGAAAAGAGACTGTGCTTCGGAGCGGGGCAGGAGCGGCCTGCGGGGTGGATGATCTGCTGTGCAGGCATCGAACCAGCTCGTCCGCCTATCTGCTCAGTGCTCTTCCGGCTGCAAAAAAATCCCCGCGCTGCCGTGTCAACAGAATGATTAAACCTATCGAAATAGGTGGGCGCGCCATGCTGTCGTCTGGAAATCAGTGAAGTTTTCCATAGTCCAGCAGAAGAGGAGCTGCCCTATCAAAGAGAGTTGGCTCAATACTCCGTTGATCACAAACAGCGCAGGGAAACCTTTACCCTGCTCTATAAAATAAAAACGCGGAAAAAGCAAAAACTATTTTTTCCACTCACCCCTTCAGTGCCGCGGCAATCTTCTCGATCATACTTAAAATCAAGAGGTTGCGCTCCGCAGCTAAATTCCGCTCCACCTGAAACGCGCCTAGCTCTTTTTCCAAACTCACGCAGCGAGCCGCCAGACGCAGTCCTCCCAGCACCAGCATGGTGCTAGACGGCACTGCTACCCCATTGAGCGATAGCCCGGTCTGTTCCAGCTCCGTGCGCAGCAGGGCCATGGTCTGCTCCACCTCTTCGTCTGGTGCGTCGCTGTAGAGCGAAAATTCTTGCCCGAACAGGGCGAAGCTGATCTGACGTTCGTTCATGGCTCCTTCAGTTCAGGAGACTCACGCCGCCTTTTCCCCTTTCTTAGGCAACTCGGCCTCCCATTCCTCAATTCGACCGAGCAGACCAGCCACTCGGCTGGCAACCTCGCCCCGCTGCTTTTGCAGTTCGGCATTCTCCAGCTTGAGCAGTGCGCACTCTTCCTCGCGATCACGAAATTTTTTCTCCAGGGCCTGCAATTTTTCTTTCTGCTCCTTATACCGACTGATCAGGGACTCGACAAGCTGTTCCAGTCGGATGATTTCCTCGTTGTTCTTTGCAATCATGATATGCTCCTCCTTTAGGACAATTCTCTACGAAAAATTGAGAGCAAAACAGGCAGTAATACCAGTTTTGCCGCGTTGGGGCAATTGAAAAATTCCGTCCCTACCGAAAATACCGCCAGCTCAACGGTCGGCCTTGACTGTAAGGCATGACCCCGTGAAAAGGCCGCTGATCGTCATCAAAGACCAAAGGCAGAAAAAAGCGGTCGCCTTCCCACATGGGCAAGCGGCTGATGTCTGCCAGTTGGTGCCAGCCCAGCTCACCTTCTGGGCAGCATTTTTTGGGTGTCCCGTCAAAGAAAGTGATCAGAAAGATGAAACCGAGCCAGCTTTCCCCGCTTGGACCAAAACCAGGCCAGTTGATGGTGCCGCGCAGGGTCATTTCTTGGCAGAGGATGCCTGCTTCCTCCTCAATCTCCCGGATCATGCAGGTATGCACATCCTCATCGGGCTGCATCTTGCCGCCCAAGCCGTTGTATTTGCCAAAATGCTGGTCAGTCGAGCAGGCGTTGCGGTGGAGGAGCAACACCTGCTGGCTATCTGGCGAGAGAACATAGCCGAGGGTACCAATAATGGGTGTGTGCATGGTAGCGCAATGATTCTGTGATTTTTTTCTTAAAACTGGTGTAGGGTATCCGCTTTTTGCCGCTTTTCGCTAAAAGTGTGCTACAATCAGACACTATTCAGGTCTGCGGCAGACTGCTCTGCCGCCACAGTTCCTTCAGATTCTCAAGGGTGCCATGCTGTTAGCTGTCAGAAAACTCATCTTCGCCCTCTTTGTTCTCGTCGCTGCGCCCGCCTTTGCCCAAGTTGAAACCCAGGGCTATTTCAATAACAACCTGCCAATTCAGCAAGCCATCCCGCAGAACCCCTCACCAAGCTTTGAGTTTCCGGTCTATCCGGTCATGTTCCCTAATGTTCGCTTCTGGGAAAAGGTTTATGGCACCTATACTGAAAACCAAGGCGTGCTGCATGATAAAAACGATCTCGACCGCATTTACCGGGTAATCAATCTGCTGCCCAAGGATACTCTGGGTGCAGGCAAAATCAATGAGAAACTGGTCGAGATGGCCCAGTTCCGCTGCCAGGCCATTCTGAAAAAGTTCGCTGCGGGCGGGATTCCGCAGACAAGCGATGAGATTCAGATTTACGCCCTATTCAAGCAGAAGAATCCCGCAGTTTTTCTCGCAGCTGTCGATAACATGCGGGTGCAGACAGGCCTCAAGAGTCGCTTTCGCGACGGAGTGATCCGCTCCGGCGCATACCTGCCTGCTATTCGCCGGATTCTGCGGATGAACAATCTGCCTCTGGAACTGGCCTATCTGCCCCATGTAGAATCCTCCTTCAACCCTGTGGCCCGCTCTAAAGCTGGAGCAGTTGGGCTGTGGCAGTTCACCTCCTACACAGGCAAGGAGTTCATGAAGATCAACGAGCTGGTTGATGAGCGCTATGACCTCTACGCGGCCAGCAATGCGGCTGCTCTTTTCCTCAAGGAGAACTACCGCCAGCTCGGCTCCTGGCCGCTGGCACTCACCGCTTATAATCACGGGCGGGGAGGAATGATGCGGGCCAAGCGAGAATGGGGAGGAAGTTATTCGCTCATCTTTGCCAACCATACCGGCAAGAACTTTGGCTTTGCCTCCAGAAATTTTTATTCAGAATTTGTTGCGGCCTTTCGAGTAGCCCAGCGAATCGAGAACGACCCGACCGTGATCAGAGAGCGACCGCTGATCAGTGCTTCGGTCCAGCTGAAAGACTATGCTTCAGCCCCGGAACTGTGCCAGTACTTCGGAGTCTCGGAAGAGGAGTTCCGCCGCCTCAATCCGGCCCTGCTCAAACCGGTGCTGGAGGGCAAAAAATACATTCCTAGAGACGTGGTCATCCATTTGCCAGCTACGCACTTTATCCGTGAGCGCATCCGCGCCATGCCAGCAAGCCTGCTTTACAATAACCAGCTGCCAGATATTCTGCCGCCCAAACCGCAGCTGCGGCGAATCGCTGCCCGCACCCGCAGCGTCCACACTTTGCGACAGAAATTCAAGGCAGATAGGCATCTCAGCAAAAAAAAACCTGTCCGTTCGAGGAAAGCGAAACCGGTTCGGAAGACAACCAAGCGCAGAAGATAAGCACGCAGCTCCCATGCCTCTTCCCGCACCACAAACAGCCAGGCCAGATCGCTTGACGCGCTGGGCTTTCGCCTGCAAACACGGCGAAGGGTGGCCTATTGCTCTTCTGCGCACGCTACTCCGCATCCTGCTGATCATGTGGCAGGAGTTCAACGACAGCAACATCTCTCTCCGCGCTTCGGCCCTGACCTTTTCCGTGGCGTTGGCTATGGTGCCGCTGCTGGCGATGAGCACGGCCATTCTGAAAGGCTTAGGCAATGGCAATCAGATGCGGATTGCTGCTTATCACCTAATTGATCAGTTAGACCCAGATGCACGGGCCAAAAAAGAGGCAGCTGCCGATCCTGGGCAGACCAGCATCATCACAGAACCAGAAGTACCGTCCCTGAACCGACATCTGCACAACGCAGTGGACACTATCTTTGACTATGTGGAGAACACCAACTTTGCTGCGCTGGGTGCCTTTGGTATTGCGGGCTTGCTGATCGTTGTGATTACCGTGCTCAACGCGGTAGAGGATGCGATGAATGCCATTTGGCATACCCGACGCGGCAGACCGCTGTTCCGCAAGATCATGGACTATCTCGCCCTGCTGGTGCTGCTGCCCATTTCCGTCAATATTGCCCTGGCAGCTGAGGCCGTGCTGAAGTCGCAGAAGATCATGGAGCACATTGCTGCTGCTATTCCCTCAGCATGGACGGTCGGCCTGCTGTTGAAACTGTTGCCCTTTCTGTTTATCACTCTGTCGCTGATGATGATGTATCTGTTCTTCCCCAGCGTCAAAGTGAAGACCGGTGCAGCCCTGTGCGGCGCGGTGTTTGGCGCGGTGTTCTGGTTTATTGTCCAGCGGCTCTATGTGATGCTGCAAATGGGGGTGGCGAACTACAATGCCATCTATGGTTCCTTTGCCACGGTGCCGCTCTTCTTGGTCTGGATGCAGCTGGGCTGGATGTTCATCCTGCTGGGCGCAGTGCTCGCCTATGCAGTCCAAAATCGCAACCATTATCGCCTGCCCGGCGCAGAGAGCACAGCCCGGCAACGGCTGCAACAGGCCTTTGATGTCTTACTGACAGTCTATGGGAACTTTGCTCGCGCTGAAGCAACCGAGGAAGAACGGCTATCCGATGTCTGCGCAGTCAGGAACGAGGCGGATTTGGGGCAAACCGTAGATTTGCTGATCAGTAGGGGCCTGCTGCACGAGGTGGAGCAGAACGGCGCAACTGCTTACATTCCGGCCCGGCCTGTAGAGCACCTCACGGCAGCTGAGGTGGTGCGACTGGTCTTTGGTAATGGCTCGGAAAAGACCTCGACCGGCGGCAGGCTGGCCGGGCAAATCGTCCAAGCCGCAGAACAAGCCGTGCTGCCCGCAGATTTTCCACTAGCCTGCCTGAATAACTCTTAGAAAATCTTCCTTTCTTGCTCGCAGGCAAAGGAGTTTGGCTTGGCAACAGAGGAGTTCTGCCGACTTGGAAAGGAGTTGTACTCGGCAGAAAAGGAGTTTGGCCGATTCGCCAAGGAGTTCTGGTTAGCCACAAAGGAGTCTTGCCGACTAAGAAAGGAGTTGAAGTCGGCCAAACTCCTTTATGGCCGACTAGGTTGCTGCAACCTACTTGCTATGTACTGTAAATACTTTTTGTTGGCTTATGCGAGAGATCTCATGAAGACGGTATTCCTCGTCCTGCTGTTTCTGGGTGCGCCGTCGTTGCTGTGGGCAGATGACGAGCTGACTGCCCGCATCCGCAAGTTTGCCGAGCAAGGCGATCCCAAGGCGGAATTCAGCATGGGGCTGCGTTACGACCTGGGCGATGGGCTAGAGCGCAATCCTGAATTGGCCGCGCAGTGGTTCCGTAAAGCGGCAGAGCACGGCATAGTTGGAGCGTGCTTGTATCTTGGCCTGAAGCACGAGTTTGGCAACGGGGTGAAACTGGATCAAGCAATGGCCAGCAGCTGGTACGAGCGGGCGGCACTGCTTGGCTCGGCGCAAGCGGCTTTTCTGCTCGGCAATCTTTACCGGATCCTTGAAGATCCCGACACGATACGCGGCTGCGTTTGGCTGGAAATCGCTGCCAAGCAAGGGTATCCAGGTGCGGAAAAGGCAAAGCAGGAAAGTTGCTTTGGTCTGAGAGCGCAGGATTTCCAGGAAATAGTCGCCTTGATCAAAAAAAATGAGGACCAAATCAAACAGCAACGCGGAAAGCCGGTTAAATGAGCGGTATCTGCAAAACACTTGGCAAACGAGGAGATTTTTTTGTTTGCGTTATCTGCACAACATGGTAGGGTCAGAGGCGAAAGAAAAATAGGGCGAGAAGTTCAGCGCACGCTTTTAACAAATAGACACGCAGAAAAAATGACGGTCATGAAAACAATCTCCTATTGGACAATCATCTGCTGCTGTCTCGCATTCGCTGCCAGCCAGCCAGCCCTTGCTGACAGCCCATTGCCTGAAGGCACCATCGTCAACACACCGTTTCCATCTCCCCAGTTTGAGGATAAGCGGTTGGATTGGTGTCTAAGCTGGGCTAAGGACTGCGGCAAAGCAGCGGCTGATGCGTGGTGCAAGGCGCAAGGGTTTGAATTAGCCTCGAAGTTTGAGATTGACGAAAATATTGGCAAAGTTTCGCCAACCAAGATATTCAGTACCGGGCAGAGCTGTGATCAAGACTTCTGTGACGGATTTAAAATGATCGAGTGCCGCAAGTTTGATTGTCCGGCTGGTGCTAAAGAAAAATGTTGCTATGGCAAAGAATGCTGAACTGAGCAGAAGGGGCTGAGACGGCTGTTCCTCTCGCTCTGGAACAGGGAAAATATACGTTGCAGGGTAGCAAAACCTTCCTGAACCAGGGAAAAACGGCTGTGTAGCGGAGAAAAATCGTTCTACAGCGGGTAAAAATGGTCGTGCAGCACGGAAAAATGACTGTGCGGCGGAGAAAAATCATTCTGCAACGGGTAAAATAGGCGTGCAGCGAGGAGAAATGACTGTGCAGCAGGGAAAAATCATGTTGCAGCACTACCGGGCCGTTTCCACTCCCTACATCCTTTGCTGACGCACCCTTTTTCCCAACCCGCTGAAGAGCCTGTCATGCCTGACCTGTCCCCCTATCTGTCTGCCAACGACCGTTTGCGGCCTGCTGTCTTTCTTGACCGTGACGGCACCCTCAATGAGCAGATGGGCTACATTAACCATCTCAGCCGCTTTGTCCTCCTGCCCGGCGTAGCCCAAGCGATCCGCAAGCTCAATGAGCACCGCATTCCGGCAGTGGTGGTGACAAATCAATCTGGCCTGGCGCGAGGGTATTTCCCCCTTGCCCTTCTGGATGCCGTTCATGCCGAAATGGAGCGACAGCTGGCTGCTGAAGGCGCACACCTGGACGGCATTTACGTCTGCCCCCATCACCCAGAGGCCAAGGTCGTGCAGTATCGCCAAGCCTGCCGCTGCCGCAAGCCCCGGCCTGGGCTGTTGGAGCAGGCCGCCGCAGAGCTGCGCCTTGACCTCTCGCGCTCGTTCATGGTCGGCGACCGGTGGTCAGATGTAGAATGCGGAGTCCGCGCGGGTGTCGCGCCTATTTTGGTACTGACTGGCTATGGTCGGGGCGAGCTGGCCTATCTCGAACCAGAGAAAGAGATTCAGCCAGCCGTGATTGCCCAGGATGTACTGGAAGCGGTCGAGCGAATCATCCTTCTCATGGCCCGCTAAACGCACCGGAGAGACGCAGACAAATCTTTTTCCGGTAAAAAATATTTGACAGGGCGAATATCTCGAAGATATCATATACTAACTTTACAGCGGTACATTCACTTTTATCCTTTCAAAGGGGGCGAACACCAAATGAACATCAGAAAATCAGCTCTTTATCTCATCGGCGGCCTGTACTTTCTTTTCTTCTCCGCAGCTTGCGTTTGCAATCCTCCGGCACCAGGCCCTGGCAAGCCTACTGAAGGTCCTGGACAGCAGGAGCAGCAGACAACAACTGTTCCTACCACCGATCAGGGTCAGGAAGAAGTGATCGTTGAGGAATCAAGCAGCACTGAGGCGGTTACCAGCGACGAAGGCATGGTTGTTGAGGAGGCAAGCACCGAGGTGGTTTCCAGCGAGGAAGGTACTGTTGTTGAGGACGCTGGTACAGTCGTTGAGGAATCAAGCACTGAGGTAGTTACCAGCGACGAAGGCACTGTTGTTGAGGACGCTGGTACAGTCGTTGAGGAATCAAGCACTGAGGTAGTTACCAGCGACGAAGGCACTGTTGTTGAGGAAGGTTCCGCTGTTGTAGAAGGTTCTGGTGAGGTAGTTTCCGAAGAGGGTACTGCTGTTGAGTCAACAGGCGAGACAGTCATTGAAGAAGGTCCGGCTGACGGCACACCAGTCAGCGAATAACCTAGGCTGCAACGCAGTTGCTCGCACTATACCGAGGGCGGTTTGCGCCGCCCTCGGTAGGTTTTTCAGTGTCCACACTCTGTATCCTCTCAGCAAATTCCTGCCAGCTTCATCCGGCAGTTGTTTTTTTTATAAGTAGCTTCGACTTCCTTTTTTCTTCAATTGGTTTTCTTCCTGCCAGCGTGACAACACAGCCTGATCAGGTGGTTCCTTTTGCTCCCTGCCTACGGCTCTGACTGACTTTTTGCGGAAAAAAATTGACAGAGCAAATCTGCTCTGTATCATAGGGCAATATCTATTCACTTTTTCACTCCGAAGGGGGATGATTCAATGACTGTAAAAACAACAGCCGTTCTGGTTAGCAGCTTGCTGCTGCTCTTTTTCGTAGCTGCCTGCGAGAAACCTGCTTCAGAAGAGAAGAAACCTGCTGCCACCGCAACTGTAACAGCACCAGCCAAGCCGGTTGAGGCCAACAAGCAGCAGGATACTGCCGCACCTGTTAGTGGAGAAACAAAGCAAGTTGAACCCGATGCCAAGCAAGCAGAGGCTGCGGCTCAGGAGCAGCAGGCAGCTGAAGCAGCTCCTCCTGAAGAACCGGGCGCGGATGAGGCCGTAATTGAAGAACCGCTTGATGAGGCTGGTGCGGCTCAGGAGCAACAGGCTGCCGAACAAGGCGGAGCAGAACAGGCACCTACTGGCCAGCAGCAGGATCAGCAAGCTGAAGCACCAGCTGCCGATGGAAAAGCACCAGAGCAGGTTCAGCCGCCTGCCGAACAGCAGCCTGCGCAACAGGTTCCTGTACCTGCCGAGAAGAAGTAACGAACATCCTCTGTCCAGTTTTGCGTAGGACGAAAATGGCTTCCTCAACTGGCTGAGGAAGCCATTTTTTATGCTCACTCCTGCATCAGGATGCGGAAGCCGAGCATATCTTCGTGATAATCAGGCCGGTTTCTGAACCGGAAAGCTGCCCGGCAGTTATGTACCCTGCTCGCTGCTGATCCACCCCGCTCGACTCGCTCCCCTCCGCCTGACGGCCCCTGCGGATTGTTGCGCACCCCGCCAGCAGCGTAGTAGTCCTTGTCAAACTTGTCGTTGCACCATTCCCAGACATTGCCGCTCATATCATAAAGACCAAAGCCGTTAGCCTGCTTGCCGCCCACAGGGTGCGTCTTTTTGCCGCTGTTTTCCTCATGCCAGGCCAGCACATCCGGGTTGTCACCGCCGCAGTATTTGCCAGAACCATTGGCCCGGCAGGCATATTCCCACTCCGCCTCAGTGGGCAGCCTATACATCTTGCCGGAGCGTTTGTTCAGCCGAGTAATGAATTCTTTGATATCCTCCCAAGACACATTCTCAACCGGATATTGGCCGCCCTTGTTAAAGCCAGCAGGGTTATCACCCATGATCTTTTGCCACTGTTCCTGCGTGACCTCATATTTACCCATCCAAAAGCCGTTCACGCAGACCTCATGCACTGGCCCCTCCCAGGCAAACCGGCTTTTCTCGCCAATCTCTGACCCCATTTTAAAGCAGCCACCTGGCACATAGACAAACTCCATGCCAGAAGCTGCGTTAATCAGCACATCTCCTTTATTCGCTTGTCTTGGTTCTGGCGCAGGAGTGGCTGCCACCATTGGCGGCGGTTCAGGTGTAGGCATTATTACCCTGGGTGCAGGCTGTGTCATCTCTCTCTGGCGGAGTGCTTCCTGAAGCTGCTTGGGCACCAGGAAGAAATCCCCCTGCTCCTGATGGTTCCTGCTGGCATAACCATATCGCGGCATCTCGCCAGTGCTGCGGTAAACCGGCTTGAGCATTCGCCCAAACAGACTGCGGCCTGATAATATTTCCCGGTTGTCACGCAGGGTAATCAAGAAGCTCCGGGCAAAGAGGGAATACTTGGCCTCAGCCTCATGCACTGGTTTATCGCTACCGGAAGTCAGAACCGTGATGGATGGTGTTTCTAATAGCCGTCGGAGGCGTGCCTCCTTGCTCTCTCTGAGCCGGGCATCATCAGGCAGCTGGAAAGCATCGGAATAGGCAGAGTCTGTTACGACCAAAACGTGCCGTACCCGCACAGTGCTGAGGATATTGGTGATCAGCTTTGTGGGAATCCAGCCAGCCTCGCTGTCCTGGGTCGCATCGATAGGCTTCCAGTACCCAGAGCCGCCTCTGCCAAGTTGGCCATGTCCGGCATAGTAGATCAGCAGGCTGTCTCGCTCGCGGCCTGCCATTCTTTTTGGCAGCTGAGAGAGTGTCCACAGCGTTCGATCCCGATCAGCATCTAGGAGCAGTTCGACTTTAAAGCCATACTGCTCCTCCAGCATCCGGGCCACTTCCTGGGCATCAGCCCGCGCTGTCCACAGCTCCTCAAGATTTTTGTAACTCTGATTGCCAATCACCAGGGCGTAATATCTGCCGAAATCCAGCGGAGCAAGCTGTTCTGATGCAGCCGCGCTTACCGCCAGCACAAGGAAGAGAAGCAGCAGGCCGATAATTCCTAGCTGCTTCCTTTTCTGCTGCCAAGCCATAATGTGTCTCCTTTGAGTTCTGAGAGTGCTGAAGCTGTCGCGCCTTGGTTGCAGCAAGAGAGGTACGACAGTGTGCAATAAATTAGGAAGATTGTACAGAAACAGACTGGGATCTGCAACCGCAGAATGTTGCCCGCAGCGCAGGTGCAGCAGTGAAAAAGCGGTTGACAGGCAGTAGCTCAGGGCTGTTTAATAGATTTATGATAATCGTTATCATTGCATGATCTTCATTTAGCCTAGCAAGGAGAAAGCTTATGAATGTAAACTGTGTAAAAAGAAATAAAACATGGAGGTTGCTCCATGTTTTAGTCAGCGTCCTGATTGCCGCTGTTTTTCTTACTGGCTGTTCAACTCTGCGGGTTGATTCAGCACGAAATCTTGGAGATGCCGGTCAACAAACAGCAGATACGATTGCTGAGAATGTTTTTATTTCCGATGCAACCTGCCAGCAAGCGATTGATGTCCAGACATTAATTTTTTATCACGATGTAGGTGAAGAGCCGCCTGGAGATTTGGAGAAGAAATTTGAGGAACTCAACAGTAGATACAAGGCAATTCATGAAGAGCTGAAAGCACGCCGCTTGGTCTTCACCCAACTTAGCGAGACCTACAGGGCCTTTTCCGAGCTGACGGACAATGAATCCGCTGCTGAGACAGAAGCGGCCATCAGAAAGCTGGGGGAAGCGGTCAACAAATATGCCGAAGCCGCAGGCAAGGAGGCTGTTCTTTCCGGTTCTGCGCAGAGAAGTCTTGGTACCCTGGGCAAACTGGCGGTTGTGGAGTTGAAAAAGAAGAAGATCAAGCAGGCCAGTGCCCTGATTCGCGAACGAATCTCTGCGTTTGCCAAGCTGCTCAAAGATCCGCTGGTAAAAGAGCAGCTCCTGGGCTTTCAAGCAGATTTAGCGGCCATCAAAAAGGATGGCGTGTTGACCTTGTGGGAGACTGGCATTCTTGATCCTAGTCCGATGCTTGATCAGATCGGCGCGGACATCGGTTTGCGGGCTGCGCCAGATGCCGCTCTTGTTGCCCGGCAGAACAAAAACCTCAGCTATGGGTTAACCAAGATCATTGCTTCCCGTTTTGAGAACAAAATGGCATTGATCAAAGAGAGCTATGAGACCAGCATCAGCGCGATGGAGGAGCTGATTCATGAGCATGAAGCCTTGGAAAAAGACGGGCCGCTGAACTTGACCCGACTGATCAATATCGCCGCTCGGCAGCAGCATGTCACCAAATCCTTGGCCCCTGACACCAATAAAGAGGCAGCAAAATGATTTCGCCCAAGAGTATTCAGGATGTAAAGATTGATGGCAATGGCACACTCACGGCAGCTGAAGCCCTTGCTGCGTTGCGGTTGGCAGATGAAGCTGCTAAAGCTGCCAAACGAGATGCGTTGCGCTTATGCGAGACTCAGGAGGAACGCTGCAAAGTCCTGTCTGATTGTATTGATTGCAGTCTGGCTTATACCAGTGCCCTGCAAAAAAGTCTGAAGCTGACTGGTCCGCTTTTTGAACAAACTGCCAAGGAACTGCGAGAGGCGGCGAACGAAGTCACCAAAAAGTCCAAGCAACTGACCAGAGCTGCCGATGCAGTTAAGCTGCTGACCCAGGCAGTCAAGCTCGCTAAATCTCTAAGCGGGGCCTTTGCCTAACTATTCCTGCTCGTTGGGCAAGGAGTTTGGCTCGGCAAGAAAAGAGTTGTAGTCGGCAGAAAAGGAGTCTTGCCGACTTGGCAAGAAGTTTGAGTCGGCCAAACTCCTTTTTGGCTGAACAGGAAAGGAGTTCTGCCAAGCCGAACTCCTTTCCTGCCGAGTAGAACTCCTCTGCAAGTCGGCAGCACTCCTCTGCGGCTTGGCCAAATTCCTTTACTGCTCGGCCAGATTCCTTTCCTACTGAGTAGAACTCCTTTCTGACCGAGCCAAACTCCTTTATCAGCAAGCCTCAAAGGAATATTTTCTCGGTGTTACGCAAAAAATCCTGCCACAAAAGGAAATGTTTCCCTCGCCGCTGCCACCTGATTGAGACAATATAAAGTTCAATTTTTTGTCTTTGCTTATTGACGTAGGCCAGAGGATAAGCCATGCGGATATGGAAATTATCTTGGGTGATGGCAGCGAGCAACAAAAGTGCTGCTGGTTGTATTTCCGTGCAAGATCGTTGTTTGGTTGGTTGAACTAGGTTGTTTTCTTAGTTCGCCTCATGAATTGTTTTGACAAAACTGCCAAGTTCTATTTAATATATCAGAATTTCCTAACCGGAATCTCCCTGCGGGGAGAGCGGAGCGGTCTCCCGCAGACTGCTGTCGTTTCTGTTTTCCGGTTCCGCTTTCACGCAGCAGAAGGAAACGATGCGCGCCTATCCTGTAACCTCTTGTAAGCAGACAGGCTTCCCTTTGCAAAAGATGCACCTGTCTTTGGGCCTTCATGTATCATGCACAGCATCTGCGGCGCGGATTTTTCTGTTTTCTTTAAACTGACTTGAAGAGCAGCATTTGCGGATTGATGCAGCAACGCGCAAGGAATGCACATGAAAAAAGTATTGCTGGTTGATGACGACGAAGTCGTTCACGAGCTAATCAACACCACGTTAAGCAAATACAGCAGCGTCTTTGAACTTGTCCATGCCTTTGACATTAAAAGTGCCGCAGCGGTACTGGAGAAAGAAGAGATATCGCTGATAGTCACCGATTTGGTCATGCCAGGCGGTGACGGTTTCCAGCTCCTCTCCCAGTTGCACGAAAAACACGCTGACTTGCCCTGTATCGTCATGACTTCCTACGAGCTGCCAGAGTTAGAGGAGCGATTGGCAGGCAAGGTCTTTCAAATTTTCAAAAAGCCGGTCATGTCGCAGGAGCTGGCCGAGGCTATCATCCGTGGCCTCAAGACGCAGCAGAAGAAAAGTGATCTGGGTGAGTTTTCCGTGGTGGGTATCGTTCAACTCATGGAGACTGAAGGCACCACCTGCCGCTTGGATGTCCACAAATCCAGTGATCACCGCGACATTAACCAGTGTATTGAGCAGAACTGCAAGGAATACCGGGGCAGTTTGTATCTGGTGCAGGGCACGATTCACGACGCGGCCTGCGGTAAGCTCGTTGGTGAGGAAGCAGCCCTTAAGCTCCTGAGTATGGAGGGCGTGCAGGTGAGTAGCTGCCTGTTGGACAGCAAGAACCTCACCCGACGAGTGCATAAGAGCAACCAGAATCTGCTCATCAATGCCATGATTCAGAAAGATCACCAGTGCGGCGAGGAAGAGGATGTAGAACAGCCGCAGCAACAGAAGCTGCTCGACGAGGGGATTCGCCTCTGCGAACGTCTGGAATTCAGCCAGGCCCAGAAGCCGCTGATGGCCTTTGTGAAGGATAACCGCCAGAACGCCGAGGGCTGGCTCTGGCTGTCGCGGGCAGTGACTGAGCCGAAAAAGATCAAGGCAGCTTTGGCCGAAGCCTACCGGCTGGAGCCAGAGGATGCAGATATCCTCGAAGACGTGGAAAAGGCCCGGCTCCTGAGTAGCACAGCTGGGGAAGTCAAAGTCAGCCGCTGCCCTTTCTGCTACGCCCCTTTGGAGCTACAGGCTGCGGTGTGCATCTTCTGCAAGTCCAGCCTGCTGACTGAGTCTAAAGCTTTGGCCAAGCTCGACACGGGTGCAGTTGATCAGCGGCTGATGCGGCAGGCAGCCACCCGTTTTGAGAAAGTGCTGGCAGCTGAGGTCAATCCGAAGATTCTTTTTTATGCTGGGGCCGCCTATCTCAACCTGAACGACTTTGATAAGGCTCTGACTTATTTCGACCTTCTGATGCCGATCATCCAGGTGGATAGCCGTCATCAGAAGGTGGCCGAGCAAGTGACCCAGATTGTCGAATATATTGCGGCAAACCAGAAGCTGGAGGAACGCACTCCGAAACCAGATCAAGCCCGCAAAGAGAAGCAGATCATCGACAATCAGGCCAATAAGCGGACAGTGCTGGTGGTTGAGGATAGCCCCACCACCCGCAAGGTGATCAAGATGACCCTGCAAAGCGGCGGCTTTCGGGTTATTGAAGCGGTGGATGGGGTGGAAGCACTCAGCAAGCTCAACGATGACCGGCCAGACATGGTGCTGCTTGATATCATGCTGCCCAAGATCGACGGCTACAAGCTCCTCTCTATAATTAAAAAGAACGGCGAGACCAAAGATATTCCGGTAGTTATGCTGACCAGCAAGAACCGGATCATCGACAAGGTCAAAGGTCATCTCTCTGCCGCCAGTGCTTATCTGACCAAGCCCTTTAAGCCTGCGGAATTGATCGGGGTGGTCAGTTCTATCCTTGACAAGACCGCTCCAGAAGAAGCGCAGGCAAGCTGAAGGATAGCTCATCATTGAACCAGTAACATTAAACATCAAAAAAGGGAAAGGACATGGCAAAAAAACTGCTGATCGTTGATGACAGCCCCACAGAACTGAAGCTGATCACCGATGTGTTCAGCGGCCCAGAGTATGCGATCGTCACGGCAGTTGACGGCGAGGAAGGGGTAGAAAAGGCGAAGTCGGAGAAGCCGAACCTGATTATCTTGGATGTGGTCATGCCGAAAATGAACGGCTTTCAGGCCTGCCGGACAATCAAATCCGAGCCAGAGACCCAGAATATCCCGATCATCCTGCTGACCAGCAAGAACCAGAAGTCGGACGAGTTCTGGGGCAAGAAGCAGGGCGCGGATGTGTATTTGACCAAGCCCTTTGACTCGGCGGAACTGCTCAAGGCGGTTACCGGCTTGCTTGCCTGAGATTGCTGCCGGATGACCGCCCAGCACGACATAGCCAGCTCGGATTCCGGCCTGGCAGAGTTGCTTGCCGCCATTGACGGCGAAATTGCCGAAGAACTGCGCCGGGAGCAGCAGCAGGCAGGCGATTCCGGCTCGGCCAAAGCTCTGGAGGAGATTGGTCGGTATCTCTGCTTCACGTTGGCCGGGCAGCATCTGGCGGTGCCGCTCTCCTCAGTGATCGAGGTTGGCGAGCTGGAAACCGTGCGACCTCTGCCCTTTCTCCCGGATTGGGCCGAGGGGGTGACCAATATCCGGGGTGAAATTGTCTCTGTCACCAATCTTGCCGTGTTTTTTCAGATTGCCGGAAGATTTACCAGAAAAAATCGGCTTGCTGTTATCCTCCATGAAGGTGGAATGAAGACAGCAGTGATTATAGACAAGATCACTGGTACCCACCTGTTGTACAAAAAGGAGGGACTGACCGGCAACGGCGTGGCAGCTATTCCGGTTGATTTTCTCTCTGGCCCGGCCCTGTTTATGGCGGAAAACGGCGAGAATCGGCTGGAGCTGTTCAACAGCGGCAAGCTGCTCGCCGCCCTTAGGCTGCAATGAACTTCCTAACCCTCAACCGATAAAAACAGGCAGATGGACGGCACGGCCAACGGCATTGCGGCTGAATTCCTGAATGAGGTGGAAGGGTATATGCCGGAGCTGCGCGGCTGTCTCCAGGCTCTGAAAAAGAACCGGAGCAACCAGGAGGCTGCCGAGGAGCTGCATCGCATTGTCCACACCATCAAGGGCGCAGCAGCGATGGTTGGCTTTGATGATCTGAGCAAGACCGGCGCATTGCTGGAGCAGGTCATGGATCAAGTGCTCGACTCTGGGCTAGTGATGGATGATGAGCTGATCACCCTGTTCGGCGAAACTGCCCAGCGCATCGACACCTTCTGTACCCTACGCAGCGTTGGCGAGCAGGGAAGCGGCAACCTGTATGAGGAGACCTTGGCTGCTTTCGAGAAAAAGCACCGTCGGCCCGCGCCAGAAGAGGACGAGGTCCCGGTAGAAAAGGCAGAGCCGCCGCAGGCCGTCGTCGATGATGATTCCATCGCCGGGATTCTTGATCAGCTTCTATCCGTGGTGGACGGCGAGGAGGCGGAACCGGAAGAGGAATTCCTCCTCAACGAGACCTGGGAAGATCACGAGGAAAAGGCTGCTCCCAAGGAAGAGGCCATTGATCCTGAGCTGCTGGAGTGCTTTACCGAAGAGACAGCAGAGCATATGGAGAACATTACCCTCCAGCTCAAGCGGCTGGCTGCTGAAGTGGAGAGCGAAACAGCTCTCTCGGACGGGCTGCGAGAGAGCCTGCATTCGTTACGTCGCTCAGTGCATACATTGAAAGGTGCGGCAGCAGTGATCGGCATTGAGCCGGTTGCTGCTTGGGGCCGCGAGTTTGAGGATTTTTTAGACTGGCTGCATGACGAGGTCCAAGCTTTAAATCCCCAGGCAGTGGCGGCCATTCAGGACGGGAGTGACCTCCTGGCGGTGTTAGCCGAAGACCCAGCTTGTTCCGTAACCGAGGAACAACAGGCAGCAACGGAACAGTTTAAGAAAATCAAGGCCGCAGGTATCGCCAAGCAAAAAGCCGAACCTGAATCTGTCCCACCTGCCGAGGCTGCGCCGCTGGAAGAGGTGGATCAGGCGTTTGCTTCCGAAGTTGATGACTTTTTTACAGAGAAAACAAGCGGCACTTCGACGGCATCCCTCTTTGACGAGCTGTTTGCGGATGATACGGAAGAGGTTGAGGCGGCCAGCGATGCTCTGTTTCAACCTGAGGTGGCAGAACTTGCCAAAGCCTTCCCGGTGGAGGAAGAGGTTGTCCTACCTGAGCCTACGGCAGAGGACATTTTTACCGTAGAGCAAGCACAGGAACAGCCAGCTGATCCATTGTTTGAGGACCTTTTTGCCTCTACTGCCCCCCCTGAAGACAACGACGAGAGCCTGTTTCAGGCGGCTGATGCAGATAGCCTTTTTGTCGCCCCACTACCAGTGCCGGAAGCCGCTCCACCTGAGGAAGAAGTGGCTGAGGAGTCAGAGGCCATTGATCCTGAGTTGCTGGAGTGTTTCGCTGAAGAGACCACAGAACATCTCGAAAATATCGACCTTCAGCTCAAGCAACTCGCTGCTGCTGCAAGCGAAGAAATTTCACTTTCCCAGTCGCTGCGGGAGAATCTGCATTCGCTGCGCCGCTCGGTACATACACTGAAGGGGGCGGCGGCGGTGATTGGCATCAAGCCAGTGGCGGCTTGGGGCCATGAGTTTGAAGACTTCCTTGACTGGCTGCACGATGAGTCGCCGAGCTTGGGGCCGCAGGCCGTGGCTGCCATGCAGGAAGGGGCTGATATCCTCGCCCGGCTGGCTGACAATCCCGTCTATTCGGCAGCAGCGGAGCAGCAGGCCGCTGCTGCCCGCTTCCAGGCCATCATGACAGCCCCTCCTCGGCCTGTCGTCGAGATTTCCCTCGCGTCCACATCTGACCTGCCTTCCGAATCAGACGTATTTTTTGCCGAAGAACGGGTGGACGAGCCGCCTGCACCCCTTTTCGATGAACTGTTTCCCTCTGCTGTCGCCGAGCCTGCGGAGGATATCTTCGCTGCCACTCCAGTAGAATCTGCGGACAGCGGAACTGAGGCTATTGATCCCGAGCTGATGCAATGCTTCACCGAAGAGGCAGCAGAGCATCTGGAGAACATCGACCAGCAGCTACGGCTCTTGGCAGCGCAGACAGCCAACGAAACCCCGCTTTCCGATACCCTGCGCGAGGAGTTGCATTCATTACGCCGCTCGGTGCATACGCTGAAGGGTGCGGCAGCGGTGATCGGCATTGAGCCGGTAGCGGCTTGGGGCCATGAGTTTGAAGACTTCCTTGACTGGCTGCACGATGAGTCACCGGTTTTGCACCCGGAAGATGTGGCTGCCATGCAGGAAGGCGCAGATCTGCTGGTGCGCATCACCGAACATCCAGCAGTTCCTTTTGCGGAGAAAAAGGCGGCCATTACCGCCCGTTTCCGCAGCATTATGGCTGGAGAAAAAACAGCCCAGCCTGAACCCGTGGCGGCAATTGAAATTGAGCCTGTCTGCGCACCGGAGCATAAGGCGGCATCTATTCAGGAAAAGCCCGCTGAACCTCTTCCGACAGTTCCTGCTCAGGCAGCACAAGCTGTTCAGCCTCCAGAACAGCCGAGCGGTGGAGTACGGAAGATCAACACCCTGCGCGTGGAGATCAACAAGATTGACCAGGTGGTCGGCCTGAGCGGCGATATGGTCATCAACTTGAGTAGTTTTGAATCTTCTATGTCAGCCATGTCCGGCACGCTCAACGAGCTGGGCATGATCCTTCAGCGGCTGAAAAGCATCAATCACAGCTTAGAAGCAGGCTACGAGCTGGCAACTATCCCCTATCTGCGCGGCATGGGCGATACTGGTAGCGGTGGTGTCACCGAGGACTTTGATCCGCTGGAGATGGACCGGTATTCCGAGTTGAACATTCTGATTCGTTCTCTCAGCGAGGCGGTCAGCGACCTCGATTCCATCATGGCTCAGAGCGCACTGGAGAACATCGCCTGGGAGAAGACAGTTGAGCGGCAGGCGCGGGTTCTGAAGGACATTCAGAATAAAATGATCGGCCTGCGCATGACCCCATTTTCCGTGCTTTCCGCCCGAATGCACCGCACTGTGCGCGAGGCCGAGCGCAGCACTGGCCATCCAGCCCAGCTGATCTTAGAAGGCGAGTCCATTATGATGGACACCCGAGTCTGGGATACGATGGCAGACGCACTCATGCATATCCTCCGCAACTCGGTGGCCCACGGCGGCAGCCCAGAACGGCAGCTCACCGTGCGGATCAAGGCCGAACGCCGGGGTGGTCAGTTCTCCCTGCGGATCAGTGACGACGGCAAAGGGCTTAATTACGATGCAATTCGCAGCAAAGGCATGAAACTCTACCCAGACGAGCGCATCGGCAGCCTCAGTGACGAAAAGATAGCGGGTCTGATTTTCCGGCACGGCTTTTCGAGCGCAGGTTCGATCAGCACCATTGCCGGTCGGGGCGTGGGTATGGATGTAGTACGGGATTCCGTCGAACTGCTCAACGGCTCAATTGAAATTTTTTCTGTCCGAGGCAAGGGACTGGAGCTGTTCATCCGCCTGCCAGTAGCTGTAGCCCAACTTCACGCAGTACTTGTCCGGTTAGCCGGACAGATTTACGCTGTACCCATGCATGATATCACCAGCGCAGCCAGGGTGCGGCCTGAAGACATAGCTGCTAATGAATGCGAGGTTGACGGCAGGAAGCTGCCACTGCTTAATCCGGCGGCGATTCCTGGTTTTCAGGTCGGTGGTGCAATAGGCGAGGCTCCACCGGAAAGCGAACTGGCAGTACTGGCCGTTCAAGTCGGCAGCAGATTGGCTGCACTGCTCTGCGAACAGATTATTGGTCAGCGTGACATTGTTTTTAAGGATTTGGGCAGTCATCTGAGCAACGTGTCCTGCATTGCGGGCGTGACCATTATGGGTGATGGCAGTTTGGTACCCATTCTTCAAACTGATGACCTCCTGAAAAAGTGGGCTGAGTTGGCCGCTCCATCAGCAGAGGTGGAGATAGCTGAAGAAGTACACGTAGAGGAAAGGCCGCTCCAGGTGCTGGTGGTTGATGACTCGATCAGTGTGCGCAAGGTCGTCTCGAACTTCCTGCTCCAGCAGGGTTGGCAGCCGACCATTGCGCGCAACGGCATCGAGGCGTTGGAACGCATCCGCGAGGAGAAGCCTGATTTGGTACTGCTAGATGTGGAAATGCCGCGAATGAACGGTTTCGAGGTCTTGCAGACTCTGCAAAGTCAGCCGGAATTCCAAGATATTCCTGTAGTCATGCTCACCTCGCGTAGCGCAGACAAATACCGCGAGAAGGCATCGCAGCTTGGTGCGCGCGGCTTCATGACCAAGCCGTTCAAGGAAGATGAGGCCATCGAACTCATCCGCAGCATGACCTCCAGGCAGATGCTGGCGGAGTTGCACGGATGAACCGCTTATCTGGCTCGGAAAAATGAAAAAAATCTGTCTGGTGCAAGGGGGCAAGTTTCTGCTGGGCATACATGCTGAGGATATTCTTGTCCGCACAGCTTGGGCTGAGGTTAAGCCAGGCAGCAGAGTTGTTCAACTCAGCGCACTCTTAGCACGGCAGCCAGGCGGTGCAGTCCCACCGGAAGCGGTTTGTTTAGAGCTGCAAGGAGAGGGAGAAACCTTTTGCCTGCTGGCTGATCGGATTGTGGATGAAGTAGAGGTTATCAACCCGCCCGGCCCGCTACCGCCCGCCTGTCCTGCCTTGGCCGCTCGCCTTTGCCCGCAGGTGACGATCTGGGGCGACACACCAGTGTTGCTACTGGATCCAACCCAGGTCATCCCGATAGCAGCGGAGCTGGGCGAAGGTATCGGTCTGCTGGTTGAAGAGCCGGAGCAAGAGGACGAGATATCGGCATTTGAACCAGAAGAGGAAGACGATCCGTTTTTCCTGTTCATCGAAAAACCGGTACCCCTATTTGTGGAAGAGCAAACAGAAGAAATTTCTGCACCAGAAGAGCCGGTGGCATTTCTGGCAGAAGTTATCCCGGTAGCGGCGGGGTTGGGCGAGGACATTGATCTGTTGGCTGAGGAGTCGGAGCAAGAGGACGAGAGATCAGCATCTGAACCAGAAGAGGAAGACGATCCATTTTTCCCGTTTATCGAAAAACCGGCCCCCCTGTTTGTGGAAGAGCAGGCAGAAGAACTTGCTGCACCAGAAGAGCCGGTGGCATTTCTGACAGATGAAGAGGCACTCGCAGAGGATGTTGAGATAGAGGCGGAAGAAGAGCGAGAGAAACCGATTGCGGAACTGGCATCTATACCTGTAGCTCTCGCTGCCTGCTCTCCTGATTTTTCTTCCGACCTACCGGAGATGGAAAAGGAATCCGCATCTCTTGGCGGAATACCAGAAGAAGAGGAGCCTCTCTCCTTTTTTGACGAAGAGTCTTCCAGCAGCTCGACTGAGGAAGCTCAAGAGCCGTTTGCTGGGCTTTGGGAGCCAGAACCTCCCAAAGAGGAAGAAGAACCCGCTGCCGACAGCGAACCGGAATCAGAAGAAGAGATTGTTGTCTTCTTTGATGATGAGCCAGAAGAACCCTGCACCGTAGGAACAGCTTCCGCTGTCTGCTCTCCCGATTTTTCTTCCAGTCCGCCAAAGATGGAAGAGGAATCCCCATTTCTTGACAGAATACCAGAAGAAGAGGATCCTTTCTCTCTCTTCGACGAAGAGTCTTCCAGTAGCTCGACTGAGGAAGCTGAAGAACCATTAGGTGGGCTTTGGGAGCCAGAACCTCCCAAAGAGAAAGAAAAACCTGTTGTGGACAGGGAACCGGAATCAGAGGAAGAGATTGAAGAGGTTGTTGTCTTCTTTGATGACGAGCCGGAAGAACCCTGCGCCGGAGGAGCAGCTTCCGCTGTCTGCTCTTCCCATTCTTCTTCCAATCTGCGGGAACGCGAAGACGCGGCAAAGCCAGCACTGGAAGTTCAAGCTCCCCAGCCTGAAGCTGCCCGGTCGCAGCGAAAAAAAGAAACCGCCTCTACCATTGACGAAGAGACCTTCAAAAAGGTCATGATATGGACTATCGCCCGCTTCAAGCAGAGCAAAGCTGGCGAGGAGCTGCGTCTCGGCACAGATCAGCTGCCGCCAGAGCTAGCAAGTATGGTTGAGCAGAAGGGATTAAGCAGGAGCATCATCCAGTATCTGATTGATCAGATTGTCCTGCGCTGCAAAGAAAGCGAGCACGCAGGCCGCCGCCTGCCGGATGAAAAACATGTCAAGTGACAAAGACAAAAAGCGGACTACCCAGAAAGCAGTGGCCGTGCGCATGGCCGGCGGATTTGACCGGGAGCCGGTGCTGCTCTTCGCGGCCCGGCAGGCCGAGGAAGTGCTGCCCGCAGCCCAGGTCCAGCCGCTGCCTTTTGCTCCTGACTGGCTGCTTGGTCTCTGTGCCTGGCGGCGGCAGGTGCTGCCAGTGCTTGATGCTGCCAAGCTGTACGGGCTGGATTCCTTTACTGGTCGGTCTCTGTACTTGGTGGTGCGGGCAGCAGCCCCGACAGGCGAGGAAGACGGCACCCGGAAACTGCTGCGCTGTGTGCTCAAGATCTCCAGCCAGATCACCGCCCGCGATCTGCCCAAACAGTGTGCGCCCGCCTCTGCTGAGGAGAGCGGCCTAAATCCGGCTCTGGTCAGGGGCCTTTTCGCGCACGAAGACGGCCTCCTGATTGTGCCTGACCTGCTGCCCGCACTCTGCCCGGCAGCGGCTGACAACCTGTTCCAAATGCCTGCGGTTTAACGGTTCGGAAAGTCCGTTCCAGGTAATTTTCTTGTGTGAGAAGGAGAAAACATGGCAAATGCGTCAAAAGAAAAACCGGCGGAAAAAATTATCAGCCGCATAAAGGGGCTGAAGGCCGCAGATCTGAAAGGTCTGTTTACCGGGTGGCGGCGGAGCATCAAGAGCAAGCTGCTGGTCTGGCTGCTGCTGATTTCCCTGGTGCCACTGGCGATCATCGCCCTGTTCAGCTACCGGTATTCCGCTACCGCCCTCCAGCGGCAGTCCTTTGAAAACCTGGAATCCACCTTGGCCTTTCAGAAGCAGGCTCTTCAGCAATATTTCACCGAGCAGGAAAAAACGCTGCGGAACATCTCTGAGACCATGCACCTCCTCCAGCAGGAGACCTTCATCAAGCTGGCAGCGGTCAGGGATTTGCAGAAAAAGGAGATCACCTCCTATTTCAACATGCGCTTCCAGAACGCCCAGGCCTTTGGTAGCAACCCAGAGCAAAAGAAAATGTTTGCCGGGCTGGTCAAGGACGCTGCTGCTGGGCTGGACAGCGACTTTGCCACCTATCTGACCAACTGGCTGGCGCAGCGCGACTTTTTCTCCCTGATCCTCCTCAGTGCTGACGGCAAGGTGCTGTTCTCCACAGACACAGAGGTAGAGCGGGACGCAGCCGTACAGGAAAACACTCCAGAATGGCGCGCCTTGCAAAAAGGAATGCAGGAGACTTCGTTCATCGACTATGCCCGCTCGTCATTCAACGCGGAAAAGATTGTCTCCTACTTCTCTACCCCTTTCACCCTGGAAGGGCAGCTGGCTGGCGTGTTTCTCTTCCGGCTGAAAGATGAGGCCTTGGACGGCATTATCAAGAATACCCCTGGTCTGGGCGGCAACGGCGAGGCCTATATCGTTGGCGCAGACGGTATGTTCCGCTCCAACTCGGTCTATTTTGAAGAGCCGACTTTGGCGAACCCTGCCTTCGTTGTTGATACAGAGAGCGTGGTCTATGCTCTAGCTGGCGAGAGCGGCGAGCAAACCACGGTCAACTACCGTGGTGACTATGTGCTTTCCTCCTACACCTCGGTGAGTGTACATGGCACCACCTGGGTTCTCATCGTCGAATCTGACCAGTCTGACGCAATGGCCCCCAAGCGCCAGGCCGGGGAAAAGGAAACCGACCATCTCCGTGACCTGGCCGCGACCTACGGCTTTCCTGATCTTTATCTGCTCAACCCAGACGGCTACATCTTCTATTCAGCCACCGAAGGCAAGGATCATTTCACCAATATTCTGACAGGTCCTTACGCCAAATCCGGGTTTGCCGGAACTGTGCGCGGGGCTTTAGAGAAAAAAGTCCTGAAGGTGAGCGATTATAGCTTCTATGAGGCTATTGGCAACAAGCCTGCCGCCTTCATGACCATGCCGATCATGAATAACGAGGGCAATGTCATGATGCTTGTTGCCCTGCAAATTCCTGTCGACCAGATCAACGCGGTTATGAACATCCACAGCCAGTTTGAGCAGGGCAGTGGACATAAGCATGAAGGCCACGATGAGGGCATCCCGATCAATACCTACTTGGTCGGGCAGGACAAACTCTGGCGTTCCGAAGCAACAGATGCGAAAAAGTTTGGTGTCAACACCACGCTGCTCAAGGCCAAGGCTGACACTGAGGCCGTTAAGGATGCTCTGGCAGGCAATGCCGCTACCAAGATCGTGGTCAACAGCGCGAATGAAAAAGTGCTCTCCTCGTGGGCGCAGTTCAACTATAACAACAAAGATATCGTCTGGGCGATCATCAGTGAGGCGAATTACGACGAAGTGCATAAGCCTGTGACCAGCTTGCTGCGCATCATCGGCTTAACCGCCCTGATTGCTGCGGTATTGATCGTGGTGGTCAGTCTGCTGGTTGCCAGTGGCATCACCAGGCAGGTCGGTGCCATCGTGAAAGTCATGGCCAAAGTAGAGAAAGGCGACTATAGCGAGCAGGTACCCGTGACCAGTAAGGACGAGCTGGGCCGTCTGGCCTCGGACTTCAACACCATGACCGGCACCATTCAGAACCTGATCCAGACTCGCCAGGAAGAGCATGACAAACTGAATACCTCGATCATCCGACTCCTCGAAGAGATCACGGTTCTTGCGGATGGCGACCTGACAATCCGCGCCACAGTCACCGATGACGTAATCGGCACCCTCGCTGACTCGCTGAACTTGATGCTTGAAAACCTGGGCCGGGCCTTCCGCAGGATTAAAGACTCGGCTCTCCAGGTTGGTTCGACTGCCAACGTCCTCAGCTCCTCCACAGGCGAGCTGGCAGCGCAGAACGACAGCCAGTCCAAGATGCTCAACGCCGCAGTTGAGAAGATCATCCTCTTGACCGAGGAGATTAAAAAGGCAGCAGAGAAAGCAGATCAGTCTGCTGGCACCTCCAAAATCTCCAGCCATGTTGCTGAAGACGGTGCCGCAGCAGTACGAGAAACCAGCCAGTCGATGGAAGCCATTCGTGGCAACGTTCAGAACACTGCCCGGGCGATCAAGCGGCTTGGTGAAAGCTCGCAGGAGATCAGCGACTTTGCCCGCACCATTAACGAGATCTCTGACCGAACCTCAATCCTGGCCCTGAACGCCTCGATCCAGGCTGCGGCAGCTGGTGAGGAAGGCCGAGGCTTCGCGGTTGTTGCCGAGGAAATCCAGCGGCTCGCTGAACGGGCCGCCACCTCAACCCGCCAGATCGAAACCCTGATCCGCAACATTCTCGGCGAGATTACCGAGGCTGGCGTGAGTATGGACGCGAGTATCCAGGAGGTTGTCCAGGGTACCAAGCTGTCTCAAAACGCTCTGGCCAAGCTGGAAGAGATCACCGCCCACTCGAACGAGGTTGCCGAGTTGATTGAGGGCGTGGCTGCTGTGTCTAAAGAACAGGCCGAGACCACAGCCCAGCTGGCTGGCAAGATGAAAGAGCTTGGCGGCATCAGCTTGGAGACTGCGCAAGAGACTATGGGCGCGTCCATTTCGATGCGCGAGATGGCCGCAATGGGCGACGACATGCTCCACGCCATCGCCGTCTTCAAACTGGAAGGCGATAGCAAAAAGGCCTAAGCAACTGATAAGGAAATCACCATGAAACAGAAGCTGTCGATACTATTTTGGGCCTGCTGCCTGCTCTTGCCAAATCACGGTCTGGCTGAGGTCAAGCTGGGCCAGTCCTGCTCCCTGAGCGGCTCAACAGCCTTGCTCGGCGAGCAAATGGCCAAAGGGGCCAAGCTATATGTTGACAAGCGTGCTGCTGGAGAAATGAGCCTGACCGTCAAGGACGACGGCTACGAGCCGGTACGCAGCCAGTCGAATACCGAGGAGTTCATCAAAAACGGCACCCAGGTGCTGTTTGGGTATCTTGGCACGCCCACGGCCAAGGTTGCACTTCCTCTGGCCAACGAGAGCAAGACTCTCTTCTTTGGCGCAGGTACTGGCGCGGCCTTTCTTGCCGATCCAGTGGCGAATCCCTACTCCTATGTCCTCCGTCCAAGCTACGATGAGGAGATTGAGAACATGCTGCGCCACCTCAAAGAGGACCTGGGCGTGAAGCGGGTCAGTCTCTTTGTCCAGCGCGATGACTTTGGCTTGGCTGGCGTGAATGCAGCGGTAAAGGCCTTGGATAAGGTCAAAGGGATAGAGATCGTGCCGCCAGTGCCGCCCCTGCCTGGCGAGGATGCCAAGATAGAAGACTGGAATAACTTCTGGAACAATGTGCCGCATTATAAACGCAACACCTTGTCAGTGGGTGGCGGCGTGCGTCAGGTCAGAGGCAACGCGGTTGACGCAGTTATTTTGGTGGCCACGTCCAGACCTGCGGCCCTGGCCATCAATCAGTGGCACAAGATGAACTTTAAGGTGCCGATGCTCAACATCTCCTTTGTCGGTTCCATCTCTTTGGCGGACCGAATCAAGGAAGGCGGCAACGTCTATATCAGCCAAATCGTGCCTGATCCCTGGGATGCCTCGCTGCCCATTGTGAAGCAGTACCAGGAAGACATGGGCGAGCAGAAATACGACTTTATCAGCTTGGAGTCCTATCTTGCGGCCAGCGTGCTGCATCAAGCCATTAAGTCCGTCAAAGGTGAAGTCACCTCTGAGGCGATTAAGAGCGCGGTTGAAGGCCTGTCAAACTACGATGCAGGCGGTATCAAGATCTCTTTTGGGCCTAACGACCGCCGAGGCATGGATGAAGTCTATCTCACCAAGCTGGAGAAAGACGGCGATAACTATAAGTTCCTGTATGTGGACAAGCTGACCAAGCCGGGAAAATAATCCAGGCCCGGCGGCAAAAATTCTTTGTGCCGCCATAAGGTTGCCTCGGAGCCTTGCTTCCCTGCTGATCAGGTTGTCAGCAAAGGAATGCCGCGTTGGCTCCTGCAAAACCTGCTGACAGACGAGTGTCAGCAGGTTTCATTCGTTTGAATGCTCCTGATACACGAGTAAATGGAGCGTTTGCTCGTGTAAATACTCCTAACAAACGTGTGAATGCTGCATTTGCACATTGAAAAGCTCCTTGCGGATGTTTGTTAGCAGCATTTACATGTTTGAATGCTCCAGGTGAACGAGCAAATACTGCATCTAGACGTGTGAATGGAGGGTTTGCACGTACAAAAACTCCTCGCGGATGTTCGCCAACAGTATTTACATGTCTGAATGCTCCAAACAAACGAGTGAATGGAGTATTCACACGTGTAAATGCTACTTGCAAACGTGTGAAAGCTGCTTCCGCTGCTTGCGTAACGCCCGGCGGAAGAGCAAAGACTGGTGTTAACCGGCTAGGGCGTATCTATTTTTTGCTTAACGAAACCAAGACTGGAGGAAATAATGGGCAAGAAGAACTGCTGGGACGTTAAGAAATGCGGGCGGGAGGAAGGCGGGGTTAAGGCCTCTGAGTTCGGGGTTTGTCCGGCAGCAGCAGAGAAGCGGGCCGACGGCATACATGGCGGCAAGAACGGTGGCCGCTGTTGCTGGGTGATTGCCGGGACATTGTGCAAAGGTGCAGACGCGCAGGGATCGTATTTGCAGAAATTTTGCAGCGACTGCCACACCTGTGAGTTCTACAGCATCGTTAAAAAGGACGAAGAACCGCATTTCAAGATCGGCCTGACCATTATGAAGGAGATGAAAAGCCGGGGATGAGGGAGTGCAGATCAGCATAAGAAAAGGCCGGAAGCTGTGAAGCTCCCGGCCTTTGTATCTATCCTGAGTAAAACCGACTCATTTCTTGACAGCTTCCTGGGTATGGAAGGTTTCCAAGGCCTTAACCTCGCTCTCCAGCTTATCGGTTGAGGCCAGGACGATCACCGGCAGGGCGTTCTCCTGCACACCAAGATAGAATTCCTTGGCAACCGGCCAGAACTGATTGATGTTCTTGACGTTGGCCTGGACGTTTTCCGGGTAGCTGTAGGCATTGATCTTGGCTAGGCCCGTCTCGAAATCCTTTACCGCTTTTTCCAGCTGGACAACGTTGTTGTAGTCCTTGAAACCAGCTTTGTGGGCGATGTAGTATTTGTTGACCCGCTCCAGCAAGAACAGCAGCTGCTCGGTCTCGGTCAACATGGTCGCTTCTGCGCCTTTGCCCTTGTACTTGCCAGCCAAGTTGTTGGCCCCTTCGAGCAGGGATTCGCTGAAGTCGATCATCAGCGCGCCTGCTTCCTTGTTGTAGGGCTTGCTCAACATGCTATCCAGCTCGCCGTGCGTGTAGGCAAGGAATTTGCCGATATTCCTTTCTTCCTTGCTGTTGCCATCACTGCCCTCTTGGAGGGTAGCGATGCTGCTTTTCAGCTTGCTCAGGCTTTCCTTCAGATCTGCCTCGGCCTGATCAGGCCGGATGTCAAGCTGCTTGTAAAAATAGGCCTTGGCAATCTTTTGGCTGAAGATCTCCACATGTTTGGCTGTCTTCAGCATATCTAGCTGATCCACACTGGCCAAGGCACTCCCTGCTTGCAGGGCGCAGCAAGCTACTACTCCTGCCCAAACTGCTCTCCGTGTTGTTTTCATGATTATACATGCTCCTCCGTTACATGTAGGACTTCTGTGAGCTGCTCGTTTTCTTTGAATACCTTCTTCTCATCTGCTACAGGCGTAAAATATCCTGATACAGTCCCCTCAACCAGCTTCTTCTCTAAGGTCAGGATTTCTCGTAGCGCATCAAAGATCTTGCTGGCACTCTTTTCAGCCTGCATAGGCATGAAGCGACCGGACGTGCTTTTGGCCATCACGCCAAAGGCGATGAAATCATTCTCTGTTGCCTGTAGCTTGCCTTTGATTTCCTTGGAGACCAGCTTCTCATCCGCAGCCAGCAGCTCGTGATAGATCTTCTCGGTCTCATCAACCGTCTGGTTTACTTCTTCTTCATAGTTAGGATCAGCTACGCCCCAGGCCTTCATCAGATAGAGGGCGGCCAAACGCTGGGATTCCAAACCCAATTCCGCAATCAGCACCACGTCATGCTCGCCTTTGATGCCCGTATCCTTGGCCAAGTCTTCAGCAACCTGCTCACAGCGGGTCGTATAGGCCTCAACCTTCTTGCGCAGCTCGCTCATCTTGGCCTTGTCTGGGGCATTCAGGAATTCTGGTTTGATTGCATTCCAGGATTTCTCCACTTCAACCACTTCAGCCATCAGCTTCTCATCCAGCTTGTGGCTTTCAATATCCTTGAAGTACTTATCTACGGTTTTGATGTTCTCATCAATATCCTTCTTGGGATCATGATAGGTTACGCCCATGCCAATCAGGGCATAATCTTTGAGGATACGCTGAGAGTACATGCAGATGTCATCCAGCTCGTTGACATCCTGCGCCGAAGCATTCGCTGATACCTCTGAGCAGAATAGCGTCATCGCTGCGGTAAGTAGATAAAAGAAGCGTTTTGATTTAGGGTGCTGATTCATTTCTTTCTCCTCCTGAAAAAATTGTTTGGCAAAAAAACTCGCGGCTGCCGTTTCGTTGGTTTTGGAGACAGCTCTTGTGCCACTCTATGCGAGAAGTGTGCCAGTTTTTAAACATTTTACTAGAAAGAGAACTCTGTAGGATACATTTCTTCTCTACTAAATGAATTTGATTAGCACAAACAATTTTATTTAATATTGTCTTTGACAATGAGAACCTTTCTCGTTCCAGTTTTTCTGGGTAAAAGTTACTCACCTGAGAACCTCACTGAGTAACTTTTATCCAGGCTCTTTTCTGGCTAGCATTTGCTTCTCCTGCCAAAGTGCGTTATGGTACAGGCAGCAAGGGGGATAAATTGATGACATTGCCTATTGGCCAGATGTTCCTCGTCGGCTTTGAGGGCTGTAGCCTTGACCACAGCTCGTGGCTCACCGAGGCCCTGAAACAGGGCATTCCTGGTGGAGTGATCCTCTTTGACTGCAACATCGATGGCTCAGTCCAGAACTTCAGCTCACCTAGCCAGCTCTTGGAACTGACCCGCCAACTCCAGGAGCTTGCCCAAGATGTACTGCTCATTGCCGTTGATCAAGAAGGGGGCAAGGTATGTAGATTAAAGGAGCGGGCAGGCTTTCCCGCTACCCTGTCCGCAGAAGAGCTGGGTAAAAAGGATACAGGGGAGATACGCGCCTTAGCCGCAGAGATGGCCGCTACATTGTCGCAGTACGGCATCAACCTGAATCTCGCCCCTGTTGCCGATCTCAATCTCAACCCAGCTAATCCCATTATTGCCCGTTATGGCCGCAGCTTCAGTAGCTCTGCCCAGCAGGTTACGAGCCATTGTCTCGCCTTTATTCAAGCCCATCATCAGCACGGCATTGCCTGCTGTCTCAAACACTTTCCTGGGCATGGCAGTGCCAGCGGCGACACCCATCTCGGCTTTGTGGATATTACCCATGATTGGCAGGAAGAAGAGCTGGAGCCGTACCGCCTCTTGCTTAACGCGGGTTATGCCGATGCGGTGATGACCGCCCATGTCATGCACTACGGCTTAGACAGCACAGGCTTACCTGCGAGCCTTTCGCCGCCAATCAACAACCTATTGCGGCAGCAGCTCGGCTTCAAGGGGGTGATTATCACGGATGATTTGCAGATGAAGGCGATCAGCAACCGCTATGGCTATCGGCAGGCTGTGCAGCAAGCGGTACTTGCTGGGGCTGATCTACTGATTGTCGGCAACAACTTGGTGCGGAGTCCCAATGCACTGGCAGAAGGTATAGCAGCTATTCAGGAGCTACTGGAACAGGGTCTGATTGAGGAAGCACAGGTACAGGCTTCTTTAGGGCGCATCGCCACCCTGAAACAGAAACACCACCTCAAAGGAGAACAGACATGGTGAAAAGAGAAACGCATAGTGTGGCAATGGGCTACATTCTCTGGATTTTCGGCTTCCTTGGCGTGCATCGCTTCTACTATGGTAAGCCTATCTCTGGTACTATCTGGTTCTTTACTTTCGGCCTCTGCGGTATTGGTTGGCTGATTGATCTCTTCCTTATCCCTGGTATGGATAAAGAGGCTGATCTTCGTTTCACTCCGGGCAGCAAGGATTACAACGTGGCCTGGCTCTTGATGGTCTTCCTCGGACTCTTCGGTGCGCACCGCATGTACATGGGCAAATGGCTGACCGGCTTTCTCTATTTCTTCACTGGCGGCCTCTTTCTCTTGGGGTATCTGTACGATCTGTGGACGCTGAACGATCAGCTCACGGTTATCAATGCGGGGTGACTCGTAGGATGAGAAGGCTCCTTCCTGGGTTACGGGAAGGAGCCTTGCTGTTTTCAGACTAGCTTTGATATGGAGGTAGGTAAATGGAAATCAAGCAGGCACGGAAAGCAATAGGACCAAGGGTGACTTGCTTAACTTGCACCTTGGCCTAAGCCTCTTCTACAGCAGCACCTTATACATCGGAGACAGCACGGTGCCCGTATCAATCCCTGGATCAAGCGCGGCAGCTGCCTTGCCCAGATTGATACGTGTGATACCGTTTGCGCTGTCCGTAACAGGGTCTCCGTATTCAGTTAGATACTGCTTATTAAACTCCTCTGGTGTCAGATACCTGCCCAGCTTGTCTTTTGCCACGCTCTGGAGTACAGCAGCAGCCCTAGCAACATACGGCGCAGCAGCACTGAGGTGCCAGAGCTGCCAGCGTTGCAAGCTGGGCCAAGCAGACCAAGGAATGAAGCACTGTTAGAGTAGCAAGTTAACCCAAGTTACTACCTGTTATTGAATAAAATTCCACAGTTCCCCGGCATGAGTTATATTGACTGATGTCAAAGTCAGAACAAACCCATGCGGAGAGGAACTGTGGATATCGAGATCTCTGCATTTTACTGCGTCTGCGATGATTTGCTGAAGTCTTTGAATTATCAGGATCATTCTCAATGCCGGATGAGTACTGCGGAAGTCATGACAGCGGCGGCCTTTTTTGGCGGAGACCATGAGGGAAGCTGCAATTTTCTCAAGGAGTACCGATGCATTAGACCTCTTGCATAAGTCGAGCCTGCCGTGTACCTTGTGTAAATGAGATACGAAAGTGTGCAACGTTTGAGTGATGAGGATTTTAAGCGATCGACAGGTGTTGAGCGTTCGACCTTCGCCAGGATGCTTGAGGTTGTCGAACAAGGGCTGCGCAATTTTGGCAGACCGCCGAAATTGAGCCG
>NZ_JBLWEO010000090.1:0-4819 GCF_048287395.1 Candidatus Electronema sp. PJ
CTCGCGAATGCCCAGACCGTCTTCCACAACCATGCGCACGGCTTCTCGCTTGAAATCGGAATCGTACCTTCGATTGACCATATACACACCTCCTGTCCCTGTTAGGGTACTTAGTGTGTCCGGTAAAGTGAAGATAGCTCAGTATTCCAAACCCTTGTCGTCTGCAAACAGTGTTTTTTCCATGATGCAGCAGCGCAGTCTGGCAAGCAACTGCAGGAAAGATAGCTGTTGACAGCGCAGGAAAAGCGCGCTATAGCAGGAAGAAGCAGCGGAACTACCTGGCTCGGCAGCAGAGGTTCCCGGCTCACTTCTGGACGTTCTTGGCTCGCTTTGGGAGGTTTCTTGCCGAGCCAGGAATCTTCCAGGCTTAGCTGCGGACATTCCTGACCGAGCCAAGAACCTCCACTGCCGACTTAGGAACGTGCCTGGCTCGTTTTTGGACCTTCCCGGCCAGCTTTGGCAGGTTCCTTGCCAAGCCGGGAACATCCGTAGCCGAGCCGAGAACGTCCCTGGCTTGGCTGCGGATGTCCGCCGCGCACCGCTCCGCATGGAGCAGCCACTTTTCTCAGGAGGAAAGCTCATGTCGTATAAGCGCAGAATGTCTCAAGTCCTTGCCGACGCGCGGCAGCGTTCCGGCGGCCTGAAAACCATTGACCCAGCCCTGGATTTGGGCGGTGGTCTCAGCGTGGCGGAATTTGATGCCCGAATTACCACGGCGCAGGCCTCGCTGGATACCTATAACGCCCTGCTGGCCCAGGCGGACGCAGCAGGCAACAACTTCAACGAGGATGAAAAGGAGGTGCGGATTATAGCAGCGCGGCTGCTGGCTGGCGTGGGCGCACGCTACGGCAAAGACAGCAACGAATACGAGATGGCAGGCGGCACGCGCACCAGCGATATTGATTATCATCCGAGCACACCGCCAGAACCAGGGGGCAATCCGTAGAAAACTTCTGCGGATATTCAGCCAGCGAACAGGGCACGGTACGCCGTGTCCTTGTAACTCACAACAGACGAACCAGAAAAAATATGGAGGGAGACTGGGGAATGCAGGTGGAAAACCTGAGCAAGATTCAAAAAAATCTAGTAGAAGGATTAAAGAATCAGCATGAGCAACGAACATCTTGCAACAACGCAGGAACAAATTTCCAGGCGACAGGTGCTGGCCGGAGCAGGTACACTGGCTGCCGGAGCCGCGCTTGGCCAAGTCGGAGGAATAATCAACCCAGCACTAGCTGCTGGCAGCAGTACTGAGAAATGGCCGTGGCCGTATAAGAAGCTCGACCCGGCAAAGACAGCAGAGCTTTGCTATACAGAATGGTACCGGGTCTTCTGCGGGGCAGTGATCAATAGTGTGTTCATTCAGCTCCGTGAGTTGGTCGGCGAGCCGTATATTTCCTTCCCCTGTGATGGCTTTGCCTATTTTGAGGGCGGGCAAATGGGCTGGGGCACGATCTGCGGGGCACCTGCCGGGGCTAATTTGGTAGCTAACCTGATCATCGGGCCACGTGTTAACGGCGGTTCGCTGGCTGGGCATCAGATTGCTACAGAAATGATGGAGTGGTATGCCCAGACTAAGCTGCCAGTTTATGTTCCGAAGAAACCTAAGATAACCAAAAAGCTGCCAACCACGGTCAGTAGCTCGCCCCTCTGCCATATCTCTGTGGGCAGATGGATGAAGGCGGCAAATAAGCCGCTCAATAGCCCTGAGCGGCAAGACCGTTGCGCACGCTTGGCGGCTAGTACGGCCTATCGTCTGGTCGAGCTGCTTAATGCGTGGCAAGATAACCGCTATAAGACGGATTTCGACTTTGACTGCATCAAACAGTACGGTATTACCGGCCAGTTTAACTGTGCAGACTGCCATAGCAGAGGTGTACCAACCGCACCCAAGGAGAAAACTAAAGTCTGAGACCTTACAGTTGACAGAGGCGATGAGTTCAAGTTCCAACTGCAACTGTTATTTGAAGAACGCTACTAGATGCCATCCGCGTTGTTTCTTGAGCGGTTTCCAAAGAGAGAGCTTGGCGACGACGCGGATTTTTTTGCATGGAGCGCGATGCAGGACAACTGCCGGTTTGTGCAAGAAAGACTGGCCATGCTCTCCTCGGCTTCGCTGTGATGAATGCAAAAGACTGCCTTGAAAAGATCAAGGTAACATAATTTCATGAACGACCAAACCACCTTCCGTGCCCTTGTGGTGCGTGAGCAGGACGGCAGCTTTCAGCGGGCTGTTGAGGAACGCCGCCTTACTGATTTGCCGCCCGGCGAAGTGCTGATCCGGGTACATTTCTCCTCGCTCAACTATAAAGATGCCCTGTCTGCCAGCGGCAACCGGGGCGTGACGAGAAAATATCCGCACACGCCAGGTATTGACGCAGCAGGCGTGGTTGCGGTTTCCAGTGTGCCGCAGTTTGTCGAGGGCGACGAGGTTATCTGCATGGGCCGCGACCTTGGCATGAATACGCCTGGCGGTTTTGGCGAATACATCCGCGTTCCCGCAGCCTGGGTGCTGGCCAAGCCAGAACCGCTCTCCCTCTATGAAACCATGCAGATCGGCACCGCTGGCTTCACTGCGGCCCAGTGCGTGGACAAGCTGCTGGCCAACGGTTTGCAGCCTGAACAAGGGCCGGTGCTGGTCACTGGGGCCACGGGCGGAGTCGGCTCGCTGGCCTGCGCTCTGCTGGCCAAGCTTGGCTTTGCAGTCACGGCAGTTACTGGCAAAGAGAGTGCGCATGATTTCCTCCGGCAGCTCGGTTGCACGGCAGTGCTGAACCGCCAACAGGCGATAGGCCGGGTAGGCGCGGCCTTGCTGCGGGAACGTTGGGCAGGTGTGGTCGATACTGTCGGCGGCGAGATCCTGGTCGGCGCGATCAAAGCGACCTGTCGCCACGGTATTGTCACCTGCTGCGGCAATGCGGCCTCTGGCGATCTGTCTCTGACAGTCTATCCCTTTATTTTGCGCGGGGTGAGCTTAGTTGGAATTGACTCTGCTGAATGCCCGCTCGCCCGGAGAAAGGCTATTTGGGAGCAACTGGCTGGGCCGTGGCATTCTGCTTTGCAAGAGGTGCTCAACAGCTTGAGTAGCTGCATTTCTTTAGAACAAATCAGCCATACAGTGGATGCCATGCTGGCTGGCCAGACACGGGGACGGATTGTCGTTGCTTTAGGAGAGCAATCATGACGGTTGAACATGCACGAGAAGCTCTGAATATTGAAGCACAGGGAATTTATGCTGTCCGTGATGCCTTGGGGCAGGAGTTTGTCCAAGCGGTTGATCTGATCATGGCCTGTCCGCCGAGTCGCTTGATCATCACCGGCATTGGCAAATCCGGGCTGATAGGCCAGAAGATGGCCGCAACCTTCAACTCCACAGGCACACCTTCCTTCTTTCTCCATCCAGTGGAGGCCATGCACGGCGATCTGGGTATGGTTGCCGAAAATGATGTGGTCTTGGCGATTTCCTATTCCGGCGAGACAGCAGAACTGGGCCGCCTGTTAGCCAGTCTGAAAGAACGGTCTGTTGCCGTAATCGCCATGACCAGTAACCCCCGCTCTTCGCTGGCAGAACAGGCTGCCGTGGTCCTGAATGTGGCTGTACCGATGGAAGCCTGCCCTTTAGGGCTGGCTCCTACTGCTTCTACCACAGCTACCCTGGCTTTAGGCGATTCGCTGGCTGTGGCTCTGCTTAGGCGGCGGCGTTTCCGGGCAGAAGACTTTCGGCGCAACCATCCTGGCGGCAGTCTGGGCGAGCGGCTGAAGGTGGCGGTGCGGGAAGTCATGCTTACCGGCGATAAAGTCCCGCTGATCTGCGAAAAGGCAGGCCTAGAAGAGGCAGTCACTGAGCTGAACCGCAAGAACCTGGGCGCAGTCTTGGTGGTTTCTGCGGCTGGCGAGCTGCGCGGCATCATTACGGACGGCGATCTCCGTCGTTATTTTATCAACAGCCTGCTACCCAGTGCCAGCCGCAAGGATGGCCCGTTGGTTACTCAGCTCATGACCCCAACCCCTGTGCGCATCGAACCGGATCTGATGGCTGCTGATGCCCTTAGCCTGATGCAGGAAAAGGAAATCACGGTGCTGGCGGTTGTGGACAGCGAGACGGGCAAGGTGCAAGGGCTGCTGCATCTCCATGACCTGCTTGGAAAAGGCGAATTCCGCTTTCTGATTTAAGGAGGAAACGTGTGTCAGTTAAAGGCAGTGGTGGAACGGGAGAATTACTGCGAGACCGTGATGGAATCAGTCACCAGTTTGGAAGTAATTGGGGACGGCGTGCTCCTCAGCACCTATTTTGAAGAGCCGCTGACCGTACAGGGGGTGCGGGTCAGGAGCATCAACCTGCTCACCGGCGCAATTGTGCTTACCAGCAAGGAGAAAGAAGCATGAAGGACGTAGCAATGACGAACACGGAAAAAGTACGGGTGATGCTGCCTCATTGGCTTGAGCATAATCAGGGACATGGCACAGAGTTCCTTCGCTGGGCAGAGATGCTGGCCGCAGAGGCACCTGACCTCGCTGCTCTGTTGCGCAGGGCGGCAGAATCGCTCCAAGCCGCGCAGCAATCGCTGGAAGAGGCCCTAACCAAGGCAGGCGGGCCGCTGGCTACGCCTGGCCACAGCCATTCCTGTGAGCATCACCATCATCATCACTAACCCGCTGGCCGTTGTCGCTAACTTTGCAGAGTCAAGCACCTCCGGTAAAACCGGAGGCTTGGTAAGGTGAACCGCCCAAGGCGGTTTAAGTTGCGGCCTGTTTTATGCAATTACTGCGGCTTATTGACATCTTCATACGGGGAGCTTTTCTGCTGGAACAACTCCAG